>NZ_JAKGBH010000012.1:0-115068 GCF_021532515.1 Pseudoalteromonas sp. PAST1
CGGTGACTGGGAAGCTGATACCGTACTGGGTAAGCATGGAACGGGTGCCATAGTCAGCCTAGTTGAACGCCAAAGCAAGCTTTATTTAATACGTAAAGTGCCAGCAAAGAGCGCGGCAGACGTAAGCAGAGCCATGATAGGCATGCTGTGGCGATATCGCCGTCATGTGCATACGATAACCGCTGATAATGGCAGCGAGTTCTGTGACCACGAGCTAGTTGCAGATAAGCTCAACACTGATATTTATTTTGCGAATCCGTATTCCTCATGGGAGCGCGGATTGAATGAAAACTTCAACGGTTTACTGCGCCAGTACATACGCAAAGGCACGGATTTAAGAACGGTAACGGATAAGCAGGTGGCCGATATAGAACGTGCGCTAAACGCCAGACCTAGAAAGTGCCTAGGTTACAAACAGCCTGTCGTTGTGTTTAACGAATTACGCAATGCGGCCTAATTTAGCGAGTGGTGCACTTCGGGGTTGAATTCGCGCCCCTATTATTTTCTTTATCTGCTCAGCGGTTTTTGCAAACCCGACTAAGCAGCTCGAATCGGCCTTTGCCACGTCGTTGGTTTTAACCGATGGTGATAGTATTACCTTAGGTTTTGGTGATTTTGATCCACAAACACTGTTTGACTCGCAACATGCCAACAAAGATGAAGACAGTATTGCGCTTAGAAAAGAACTCAAACTCTACAGTATTCCTTACACTTGGCAGCTTGATGAGCCTGTTTATCAACACAAACTAAGCCTGACCAGCAAAGTAAGCTATTTAAATCAATCAGATTTCATTTCGCTTTTTGATAATGTGGCTGACGACTATATTTCAGAAACAGTGTATAACGGGATGATCGGTTTTAATGCCGAAAAAGCACTTGGCTCTAAATGGTCATATCAATTTGGTTTTAATACTCACTACTTACATTACAACAATGATTATGAGTACAACTCTCCCGAGTCTAGACGTAATTTTAAGCCTTTAGCTGAAAATCTTTACACCAACCTCAATAGTAATGCACTGGTGTTAAACCCTAATGCGACCATGATCTATCGCTTACCTAGGCATTGGGGCTATTACGAGTACAAACTTAACTTTAATTATTACTATGGCTGGGCACTCTCTCACCCTGATGGAATAAATAATGCGGCGCCTGAAACATGGCGCACACTCAATGGTATTAAAGCTAAATTTAACATGTTCAAAATCGGGGTTTTTGAGCAAGCTTTTTACATCAAAGGCCAACGTATCGATTTAGGCGGCGATAGTCGGGTAGCATTTGGGACCGATCACTTTTATGAATACGGTATTGGCTTTTTATGGGATAGCAGAAAATGGACGTCATGGTTCGATAACTTTGGTATTGGTATCAACATTCATAATGGCAGTAGCCTAGATGGCGCTACTATTGTCTTGTACTTTAATGAAATTTAAGTCCAATATAAAAACACAAACTGAGCAAACAGACTATATTATTAAACATAATTAGAATTCAAGGAAGATTATATGAAACATCACCTCGCAATTGCATGTTCATTGCTTGCCTTAACGGCTTGCGATAAAACCTCTGAACAAACAGCTAAAACGCTTCCACTGCAAGTGAGTGCAGCAGATACCATTTATTATGGTGGTGATATTCTTACAATGACTGGCGATGAACCAGAGTATGCGCAAGCAATCGCAACGCAAGGCGACAAAATTATCTTTGTGGGTGATAAAACTAAAGCCCTTGAGCATAAGTTTGGTAAAACGAAGCTGATTGATTTACAAGGCAAGACCCTAATGCCTGGCTTTGTAGATGGCCACAGTCATGTGTACGCGGTAGGCTTGCAAGCCATGGTAGCCAATGTATTACCTAGTCCAGATGGTGATGCTAACAGCGTTGAGCAAATCGTTAATATTCTCACAGCTGCACAGAACAACCCTGATTACACCACTTTTATTGAAAAAACCGGCGCTATCTTAGGATTTGGATACGATGATGCTGAGCTTGATAGATACCCTACAAAAATGGACTTAGACCGAGTTAGCACCGAAAAGCCTGTGATCATCATTCATACCTCAGGGCACTTAAGTGTGGCAAACACTAAAGCGTTAGCCATGGCTGGCATCGATGAAAACACAGAAAATCCTGACGGCGGGATAATTCGTCGCATGACAAACTCACAAGAGCCCAATGGGGTGCTTGAAGAAAACGCGCACTTTGGATTACTGTTTAAACTTATGAAATCTGTTGATCCTGATTTACAAGATTTAATGCTGCAAGAAGGGCAAAAACTCTATACAAAATACGGCTACACAACGGCCCAAGAAGGACGTGCTACCCAAGAAGCTTATGACTCGATGGTAAGAGCATCAAAGGCAGATAAATTCGTGATTGATATAGTTGCCTATGCCGATATGGCCACCAGCAGCGGATTTATGGACTCAGCCTATAACAGTAAAAACTACACAAATCATTTTCGCATTGGGGGTGTAAAGCTGAACTTTGATGGCTCACCGCAAGGTAAAACCGCTTGGTTATCTCAGCCATACTTAAAAGCCCCCGAAGGCCAAGAGCAAGGTTATGCAGGCTACCCTACTTTTAATAATGAGCAAGCTTATCAGTATATTGAAACGGCCTTTGCCAATGACTGGCAGGTAATGACGCATGCAAATGGTGATGCCGCCATTGAGCAGTTTTTAAATGCCGTTGAAAGTGCCAATAACAAGCTCGGCAAAAAAGATCGCCGCCCAGTACTCATTCATGGTCAAACAATTCGTCAAGATCAGGTAAATCGTCTTAAAGAATTAGGCATATTTCCATCGCTCTTCCCAATGCATACGTTTTATTGGGGCGACTGGCATGTAAATTCAGTGCTAGGTCACCCCCGTGCCGATTTTATTTCACCCACTCAAGCTGTTCGCAAACAAGGATTAATGTTTAGCACCCATCATGATGCACCAGTCGCCCTACCTGATGCACTACGTGTATTAGATGCAACGGTTAACCGCACAACCCGTACAGATCAAGTATTAGGGCCAGAGCAACGTGTTTCTGTGTATACTGCACTACAAGCAATGACCACATGGCCTGCGTATCAACACTTTGAAGAAAACTCTAAAGGGCAATTAAAACAAGGGATGCAAGCAGACTTGATAATTCTTGATAAGAATCCGCTAAAGATAAAGCCTGTAGAGCTACATAACTTACAAGTGTTAGAAACCATTAGTCGTGGTGAAACCGTCTACAGCAAAAATTAAATACTTTTCAAGGAGTAACATGAATAAGTTCATACAATTAGCCTGTACTGCGCTGCTGTCTTTTTCTGCATTTGCAGCACAAACCGTTACTACAAAACTGGATATTTTAAATCTTAAGGCGCAGTCTGAGAATGTGCTAACTTCAGGGCAGCCAAGTCAAACTGATTTTGCCAAGTTAAAGCAACTTGGTGTTCAGAACATCATCAACCTTCGCGGTGATAACGAAACGAATTGGTCTGAGCAAGAGCTAGTCACTGAGCTTGGTATGAACTATTACCATATTCCTGTGCAATCTAAAGCTGATATTACCATTGAAAATGCTACGAAACTTCAGGCCTTACTCAATAAACAGCAACAGCAAACTACCTTACTTCACTGCGCGAGCAGCAACCGTGTCGGTGCTCTCGTTGCGCTATACAATGCGGTAACCTTGAAAAAGCCAATTGATGAAGCTGTTGAGATTGGTAAACAATGGGGCTTAAAAAGCCTTGAAGGGGTGGTAAGAAGCAAAGTTAACGAAGAGGTTGGTCAGCCATAAGCTGACCAACATATTAGTTTATATTGCTTTTTTCTGACTCTCTTGTTGTTTCTTGGCTTCAACTTGCTGGAACATTGAATCCACTAATTCGATAATTTTATCGTTTGCATCAATAAATTTATCCAAACCACCCCCCGTTCGATAGCTTGCTTGCGCAATTGTTTTAGATTGGTCAACATTAGTGACCCAGATATTGGCATAGGCCATATAAAGAGCTAAATCCCAATGCCAGTTCGCAACATAAAATGCAATTGCATCACAACCGTCTGTGTTAGCAGTTGAGATGTCTGTTTGATACGCTTGGTGTTTCATAACATAGTTAGCCGGTATCACGCGTGTTTGCACGTTATGTTTTGCAAAACCTGTTTGCAATGATGTTACAACACCTTCTTTAACTGCTTGATGCTCTGCAATACACACAGTTTTTGGTTTTTCCGCTTCAAAACGACTTACATCCTGTTTCGCCGCACATCCAGCAAGGATAGTTACCGCAGCAGCAACAGCTGACATTTTTAAATATTTCATTATGATTTTCCTTTTTTATAATTACTTAGAGCTGCCATGCATAGCTTAGTTTAGTGAAAAAGGTACGCTCGTCACGCTCAAGACTTTTCAAAGAGTCGTCTTGATATCCTTTGTCTGAATAACCTAAGTAAAACAGCGTCTGAGAGTTAATTTTGTATGAATACACCAGCTGACTGCCATAATCGCGGTTAGTTTGACTGACATCAAATCGATAAGCTTCGTTGTTTCGATCGACATCTTCAAACTGCAAAACGAGTTTTAGCATTGAGCGCATATTAAATTTATAATAAACACGTAAATCAGTTAAATTTGCAGTATAAACACGATCATTTTGTTCGTTATCTAGATAGCTGTAACTGTGCTCTAGTTGAACCTGCCAATGATCGTTAATATCCCATGTCATCTCAGGTTCAATACGAACCATGGTACCTAAAGCTGCATTACTGTAATCAATTTTGCTGCCATATTGAGCATACAATAAGAACCGCACATCACGAATAGGTCTAAAACCACCGTAGATATAGCCTATATTTTGATTAAAGAACTCGCCGGCATAAAACTCATTACGATGAATAAAGCCAATTTCTGTTTGCGACTGCATCTTACCTTTAAAAGTAATAAAGCCATCGTATTCTTCTTCGAGTAAGTCGCCATTTTGTGCCCACGTTTTATCCCACTCAACATTGTAGCTGTACTCTGTGATTGCATCATCAGCATCACGATACCAAGTTTGCCCACCACCTAATTGTACTTGTTCGTAATCAACTTTAGCTTGGTAGCCTAAATCAGAGCGGTATTCTTTACCTATATTTTCGTAATTAGCGTAGACTTCGTAATCACGCTTAGTTCTAGTAAATTCAATAGCATAAGCTTGATCGGATTGATTCTTATCAACGCCATAATAATCAACTAAAAATTCTGAATTAGTGGTATCTGTGCTTGCAACTTGATACTGCAAACTATCTGATTGGTTAAACCAATAACTACCATCAATCGATAACACGGTATTATGGTAATCATCATTTTCACGGTGAGTGCTCATCACACCAATTGTGCCTTTTTGGCCAATATCAAATTGATAACGCCCCGCTACTGCTTGCGTTTTATCTGCCAGATTAGCAAAGCCCGACCCTTGATTTGTCGGAAGTAAAACACTGGTATTCTGATCATCAGCGTACATAAAACCATAGCTGTGCGCACCGGTTTTACCTGTTAATTTTAAACCTACATCAGGTTCAGCAATCATTCGCGTATATAAAAGTTCTAGTTGGCTGGTATTAAAGTAAGAGGCGCCATCTAAAAAGAATGGGCGCTTTTCAGCATAATAAATTGAATAAGTGGTGTTTACATCAAGTTCGAGTGAGTCTGCCTCGACTTGCGAAAAGTCAGGATTAATAGTGGCATTGATAACCGCATCTTGCGTCACACCCCAACGTAAGTCCAAGCCTGCTTCAGTATCAATATCGCCATTTTGCCAATCACCCGGCACTGTGTCTTTGCTATCATGACGAAGCGCAGTTAAAGTGGGTGTAAGCTGAATATTTTGGCTTTCTGTCATGTTGGCAAAACCTGTGAGTTTATCAAACTGACAAAAGCTACATTTTACATCTCGGTCAAAACCAACGTTCGACATTTGATAATACACATCACGCGGGTAATTTCGCCATACTGCAAAACTCCACGTTAATTCGGCCTGGTCTTTTGGAAAGCGAAGTGCAGTGAATGGAATACGCATTTCAACAACATAGCCGTCCTCTGTTATTTGCCCTGCGCTATCCCAAATAGCATCCCATGATGGGTCTTCCACCCAATCATCAATATCTGTCATGCGCATATCACCTTGCGCACCCAATGGGTTTACATAAAACTCATAGCCAGTTCGTTCATCATTAAAAGTATCAATCATCAAGGCAACATTGTCGTCTTGCCAAAGTGTGTCGCGATCTCGAAGAGCGGCACGAATTTGCGAAGGATCATTATCTTTTGCAATAAAACCCACATACAAGTACGTGCCATCTTCGTACATGTAAGCATCGGTTTGCACGAGCGGTGTGCCTTTTTCGGTTGGTTCGTTCTGATATTTTAATGGCACTTTAGTGGCGTATTGCCAGTGTGGCTCATCCATCACACCATCAACACTAATAGACTCTTTAATATGGGCAAGGGAGAACTCAGCCTTATCAAATGCATTAGCAGAAAAAGGCACACTAGCAACACTGAGTAAAAAAGTAGGGGCGATTATTTTATTTATTATTCTTTTTATGTACTGCATAAACATCCATTTAGACACTAACGCGTTAGAAACGCTACTTGACTGATTTCAAAGCGATTGTAATTCATCAAGGTACATTTGTTAATCTAATTTTGCATTTAACTGTATAAAAATTAACAAAATACTCCATTTGTACGATTAGCAGAGCCAAAAAAGCCCTATCGCTAAACAGCAATAGGGCTATCTTATAGAAACTCTTATTGTTTAATATCGAAATTTATTACTTTTTGAGGCTTAATTTATTGCCTTTCAAAGATTTGCGAACATTTGCGATACGTGAACGATTCTTCGCACGCGCTTCACCCGTTGCCTGACCTGAAGCCTTATTTGTACGGCTACGGCGTAAATGCGACGGCTTTTTACCAATTTTATCAATCAGTACTTCACGGCTGCTTACTTCATAACCTGGTAAAACAACACGCTTGATGCGCTGTCCGATTAGCTTTTCGATATCGAATAAAGTGTTTTCTTCCTCACGGCTCACAAACGAGATAGCTTGACCCGGCTTACCAGCACGACCTGTACGGCCGATACGGTGTACGTAGTCTTCTGCAAGCCAAGGTAGGTCGATGTTGATCACACGTGGTAACCCTTCAATATCAATACCTCGGGCAGCTACTTCGGTTGCGACCAGCACGCGAACTTTACCTTCTTTAAACTCGCGTAAAGCGCGGCGGCGGTTACCTTGGGTTTTATCACCATGACAAACAACTGCTGGAATACCATCAAGGTTAAGCTCCTTTACAAGCTCATCGGCAGTTTCTTTCATGTTTACGAAAACAAGTACTTGCTGCCAGTTTTTCTTTCCTATCAATTCAGATAAAAGCTCTTGCTTACGGCGCTCTTCTACAGGATACACAACATGTTGCACTGTTTCTGCAGTACTGTTTGTTTGATCAACACGAATGATTTCAGGCTGCTTTAGTACTTTACTCGCAAATTGTTTAATTGCCGCCGGGAAAGTGGCAGAGAACAATAAGATTTGACGCGCTTCATCACAGCCATTAATAACCGTTTGCATATCGCTGATAAAGCCCATGTCTAGCATACGGTCAGCTTCATCAAGCACTAAATGCTTAACATTAGCTAAGCTGATGTTACCTAAACGAATATGATCAAGTAAGCGCCCTGGCGTTGCAACTACGATGTCAACACCCGCTTTCAAATCGTTAGCTTGACCCGCTAGATTGATACCACCAAACAAGCACACTGTTTTGAGTTCAGTGTATTTTGCAAACGCTTTAAAGTTATTAGCAATTTGCTCAGCTAACTCGCGAGTAGGTGCAAGCACTAGTGCACTCGGTGCATTATTTTCGTTAACCGCTGATTCTGATAATTTTTGGATAAGTGGTAAAGCAAATGCAGCGGTTTTGCCCGTGCCTGTTTGCGCACTAACAAGTACGTCTTTGCCTTTTCTTATTGCAGGAATTGCACTACGTTGAACGGGAGTAAGCGTTTCGAAGTTAAGCTCTTCTAATGCCTGTAAAAGCTCAGAAGAAAAACTAAATGATTTAAAATTCATGCTGTATAACCTGCGGCCATCATATCAAGGGTCGCAAATTATACAGAAAAAAAATGACTTTAGTTAGTTATAACTTAACTAAAGTGCCTTTTAATGCCACACCAGCGATAAACGTACCCGCACCACATTGATATTCTGTTTGGCTAACAAACTCACGCTTCTTGTAATACGACTGAATATTTACAACTGCATTCATGCCTTCACGAACAGCACGCTCTTGTAATGCTTTTAAAGCACTGAGCATTACCCATTCACACGCCTCTCGGTCAGTTTTATTAAATGCATTGGTTTTCTTGTTGGTGATCACTTCACCATAAGTTGTTTTAATCGTGTTATGACTTTGATCAGCAAAATACAGCGGAATATCTAACAATGCTTGTTTCGCTTTGGTGGTTTCAAGTAATGCTTGTACAGGTAGTGTTTGTAAATCATCACGTGCAAAACTGTTTGCTGAAAACAAACAAGCTACTAAAACACATGCAAGGGTCAATAACTTCATTTAAAAATTCCTTCTATAAAATTTCCATGCAACGCCAAAACCGACCGAAACATTATAATCTTGCTTCACGAGTGGGCTTGCATCTTGTTGACTGTTAGCAAGGTGATGATATTTAACAAAACCACCTAACCAATACTGTGTTGTGTCAAAATGTACCCCAATTGATACATCAGCGCCAGAAAAACCTGAACGACTTGAGTATGCTTGGCGAGTTTCATTGCTATGTAAGTCACTCACTCCATAGTAGTAATCAAGGTATTTATCGCTAGCAAAGTTGATATTGCCACGAAACGCTAATGAAAATTGTGAATCCGCTTTTTCGATGATCGGCACTCGATAATACACACTTGGCCCATAACGCCAGCCAATATCATCAATACCTGAGAAATCTGTCGCAATGGCTTTGCGTGCAAACAGGCTTAAATACAAATGCTGTTTAGCGTTTGGTTCACCTATTAGGTAGTAATTAAGTGAAGGTCCTAATTCAAACACCCAATCTAGATCATCCATACCTTCTCGGGCTTTGTTGTCTTCACTATCAACTGCAAGACCTACGCTTGCAGATAAATCTAAATGGAGATTTTCTTGCTGCCACAAAAAGCCAGTGAAACTATTACGGTCTATGGCCATTGTGTCACTTTGATAACGAAAATAAGGCACAGGCAATAGGTATTGCTCACTTTCATCTGAACCTAAATAATGCGGGATATCTGCATAAAAAAGGCCTGCACCGAACTCCATTTTTGCAGTGCCCTTTTCTCCACTATCTTCTGCAGCATAAGCATTAAAAGTTAGAATAAATAAAATACTTATGATGCAGCGCTTGATCATGCTTGCCACTTTTTAAAAATTAACGAGGTATTGATACCACCAAACGCAAAGTTATTACTCATAATGTAATCTGTTTGCATTTCACGGCCATTGCCCTTGATATAATCTAGGTCAGCACACTCAGCATCGACATCTGTTAAATTAATAGTAGGTGCAAACCAACCATCATTCATCATATTGATACTCGCCCATGCTTCAATGGCGCCACACGCACCTAAGGTATGACCTAAATAACTCTTTAATGAGCTAATAGGTTTCTTGCCAAGGGCATTGAAAGTCGCTAGAGACTCCGCAATATCACCTCGATCTGTTGACGTACCATGAGCATTCACATAGCCAATTTGGTCGGCAGTAAGCTGTGCATCATTAAGGGCCATTTCGATAGCCACTTGCATTGTTTCTGCGGTAGGTTGCGTAACATGTTGACCATCTGAGTTACAACCAAAACCAACTAGCTCCGCATAAATGGTCGCTCCACGGGCAAGGGCATGCTCATAATCTTCTAAAATGAGTGTGCCTGCACCTTCACCAATAACCAGACCATCACGATTTTGATCAAATGGTCGTGGCGTGCTTTTCGCAGCATCATTTTTTGTGCTGGTCGCGTACAAGGTGTCAAATACCGCGGCTTCTGTGATGCATAACTCTTCTGCGCCACCAGCCACCATGGCTTTTTGACGGCCATACTTAATCGCTTCGTAAGCATAACCAATACCTTGCGAGCCCGATGTACAGGCAGAGCTGGTGGTGATCACGCGACCTTTTAAACCAAAAAAGACACCCACATTCACAGGCGCCGTATGTGCCATCATCTGGATGTAACTGGTGGCCGTTACGCCCGTCATTTCGCCGGTTTCCATCATTTTTGCAAAAGCCAATAATGGTGGTGTTGACCCCGTTGACGAGCCAAAAGCAATCCCTGTAGAGCCATCGGTTAGGCTAGGATGCTCTAATAGCCCAGCTTCTTCTAAAGCAAGCTCTGTAGTACGGGTCGACATCATAGCAACACGCCCCATTGAGCGAACTTGTTTACGCTTATAATGACTTGGTTTAGTAAAATGAGTAACAGGTGCCGCTAGTCGAGTGTTTAGTTCTGGCGCCACATCCCAGTCAGTCATGTACTGAACGGCATTTTCACCTTTTTGCAAAGCGGTTTTAAACTCGCCCCAGGTATCACCTAATGCAGTGATGGCAGACATGCCTGTAACAACAACACGCTTCATTACACCATACCGCCATTCACAGAAATAACTTGGCGGGTGATATACGCAGCGTCATCGGAACACAAGAACGACACAGTGCCAGCTACTTCATTAACTGAACCCATACGTTTTAATGGAATCATTTTTAGCATTTCATCAACCGGTAAATCGTCTGTCATTTCGGTTTCGATTAACCCTGGTGCCACGCAGTTAACGGTGATCTTACGCTTTGCAAGCTCAAGCGAAAGCGCTTTGGTCGCACCAATAATGCCCGCTTTAGCGGCACTGTAGTTAACTTGCCCGCGATTACCGGCAATCCCCGACACTGACGCCATAGTGACAATACGGCCACCTTTACGACCTTGCACCATTGGCATCACCGTTGGATGCACCACATTGTAAAATCCGTCAAGGCCAGTGCGGATCACTTTATCCCAGTCATCACCTTGCATCGCAGGGAACGCCATATCATTTGTGATACCGGCATTACAGATCACCCCATAATACGCACCGTGCTCAGCAATATCAGCTTCAATTTGTTGTTTAGCTAGTTCTCTATCGCAAACATCAAATTGCAATAGGCTTGCATGACGACCAAGCGCACTAATTTCTTCACAGGTTTGCTCTGCTTCAGCCACACCACTGCGACAATGAACAGCAATATCAAAGCCATCGTTAGCTAATCTAAGTGCGATTGCTTTGCCAATACCACGGCTTGAGCCGGTGACTAAAATACGTTTTGTCATTGATTTTCTCTTATAAACTGCATGGGGTCTTGTGGTTGAAACACATTGATTTTTGCTTCTGCTAAGCATGTTTCATCGCTGTGTATTTGACACTCAAATACACTTAACCCTGATTCTTCTTGATATAATTTTGTCACCGAGACTTTAAGCGTTTGCTCGTTTTTAAATACCGGTGCATAGGTTTTATATTTGCGCGTGCCAATTAAAAAACCAATTTGTACTTCATTTCCTTTGTCTTTTGCCAGCGCACCCGCGTAAGCTGCGATAGTTTGCGCCATATATTCACAGCCAATATAACTGGCAACCCCATTTAAGCTCTCGTCATAAAACGGGCTTTGAGAACTAATATCCACTTCACAGCAACCTGACTCTTCGCTGTAACTAGATAGGCGATTGAGCAATATCATTGGTTCGCTATGAGGGACGACTTGCTCAATTTTATAGTGATTCATTTAGATGTCCTAGTACTACACTGACATTATTGCCACCAAAGGCAAACGAATTTGATAAACAGGTGTTAATTACTGCCTTTTCTGGCTGTGTTATTAAACCAATTTCAGCCAAAGAGTCGTCTTTTATCACCTGATTACATACTAATTGATTAAATTCCGGGTAGGCCAAATAGAGCCAACATAAGCCCGCTTCTAAGGCACCTGCAGCACCTAGAGTATGGCCGGTCAAATGTTTAGAAGAGCTCACTTTAGTATTTTTTCCAAATACCTCACTGATTGCCAGAGATTCCATCGCATCATTTTGCGGTGTGGCTGTTCCATGGGCATTAATGTAGTCGATATCTGAAGGTGTTAAATTCGCGTCTTGCAATGCCATTGTCATAGCTGCGATTGCACCAGAACCGTCTGCAATCGGTGCTGAAATATGGTGAGCGTCAGAGCTTTCACCACCACCTAAAAAGGCAATACTTTGTTTTGTGTGCTGCTCTTTACTCATAATAAATAACGCTGCGGCTTCACCAATATTGATACCAGCTCTGTCGCCACTAAACGGCTTACAAATTTCATCGCTAATAGAAGATAACGAATCAAAGCCATTGATAGTAAGTTGGCACAAGCTATCTACCCCACCACAAATTACTACATCGGCTAAATCGGCACTGAGTAAGGCGCGCGCACTAATAAGCGCCTTGGCACTTGAACTACACGCAGTTGAAATGCTGTAACTTGGCCCCTTCGCAGCGAGTTTTTTGGCAATATAATTGGCGGGTGCAACGAGTGCTTGGTCGTAATAATCAAATTCCTCTGGCCACTTTCCCTTCGCTGCATGGGCAATTCGGCCTCTTTCACCTTCTTGAATTGCAGCAGTACTGGTACCAATAACCACAGCAATACGGCTACTCGGAATGTTTATGCCTGTCAATGTGTCAGTAATTTGCGCCAGCGCTAAATCGATTAGCTGATAAAACCGCATTGATGCGGTTAATGGCAGTTCATTAACCAAACCCACAAACGTTGGGCGCTGCTCAAATGCAAGCGACGTCACCTCTGTGAGTGTTTGTTTAGGTTGCAAGCTGATACTTTGCATTGTTTGTTGATGACCAACCCCCAATGCACTAACAATACCTAAGTCGTTAAGCCAAAATGGCATAATCAATTAACCCTTTGAAATTTAATTTTGTAATCTCGCTGAAAGTTTACAAGTTCTGTTGCACCGTCTAAATAGCGAATTTCACTAATTAACTGTTCACCTTGATATAAGCGTCGCGTTGAGCCTTGTTCAACCAAGCTCAAACCATACAGTTGCGAGTTAAGCACAGTAACCGGCCAGTGTACTAGCATGATATCAGCAAGAATATAGCGAGGATCAACCGCGTTGATAGGGAGCATTTTTTCGCTTTTAATCGGCCCTAGTAGCGCTTTTTCTAACTGAAATATCGGCATACCTTGAGCCGTCATAACAGCCAAGTTAATACCCGTTTCACTGTTTAAACTCAGCTGAGCTAGTAATGTATGCTGCTCATCGCCATGGTGTACTTCAAGTACTTGCTGCCAATTATCGGCAACTAATGATGGCGGTGGGTCAAGCAAATAAATCCCTGCATTTGGCGCTAAATCAACACCCTTTTTTACTGCAAATTCACTGGCACAACTTGCCACTAATATGCTCAAGGTTAAAAGCAAAGAGCGTGTTAATCGCGACATAATTCAACCAACGTATTTAAGCGTTTGTTGCTTTGTTTTACAAATGGGTTTCGTAAATCCCATGCATAACCAGCAAGAATAGCACTGATCATCTCGCGCACTTGTTGGTTTTTCTCACTGAAAAAAATCACGTCCTGAAATGAGCCATCATACCAAGCACTGACGTAGGTTCTAAAGCAATTAACCCCTTGTTGCAAAGGTTCACTGTAATCGTTTTTGAAATCAACTTGCTCACCACGTAAGTAGCTATCAACTAAAGGAGCAACCAATGAAGCTGATTTTAATGCAATCGTCACCCCAGATGAAAACACCGGATCTAAAAACTCACCAGCATTACCAAGTAGTGCAAAATGCTCACCATACAAGCTCGACACATTAGCCGAATAGCCTTTGATAGCGCGCGCTTCACCAATTGCTTCACGATTGGCTAATAACTCACTTAAATAGCTATCTTGTTCAATAAATTCATTTAAACCAGCGAGTGGTTGTTTATCATTAAGTTGCTCTGGTTTACCGACCACACCAATGCTTGCCGTACCATCACTAAATGGGATCAGCCAATACCAAATATCTTTATGCTCTGGATGAACATTAATTAAGATTTTTTCGCGGTCAAACAGGGGATCGCTAATATTATCTTTAAAATGGCTGAAAAAAGCCCAACGTACAGGGAAATTTGATGCTGACTCTAAATCAAGTAAGCGAGGTAATACTCTGCCAAAACCACTGGCATCAAGGACAAAGCGCCCTTTAATTTGATAGCCTTGCTGGTTTTCATCCGTAACATCAAGTAAAGCGCCATCCTCACAATCGGTGAACGCTAACACGCTATGTTGGTAACGTATTTCAGCCCCTTGCTGCATGGCACCATCGGCTAAGCATTTATCAAAGTCAGCGCGTTTTACCTGAAAAGTCGTGCCAGGGCCGTCGCTAAATTTCTCGGTAAAATCGATTGTTGTGTGGTCACCCCGACGCTGAAACGCCGCACCATTTTTAAACTGAAAACTAAGCGATTGTGCCTGTGCTTGCACCGCTTGCTCAAGGCCTGCTTCTGCTAAAAAGCTCATGCACTGGGGTAATAAACTTTCACCAATCGAAAAACGCGGAAAGGTTTGCTGCTCTAACACCACCACATGCCAACCTTTTTTCACCAGTAAACTAGCAGCCACGGCACCGGAAGGGCCCGCACCAATAATAACAACATCAGCCTGTTGAACTTGATTATTCACCTATTATTTTTCCTTATTTTTAGGTAATGCAATACTGAGCGGCGCAAAGATATAGATACATATTAGCCCCACTAATACCGTTAATCCGAAACTGAAAATGGCCGGCGTTTTCGAGACAGCCAACATGCCAAATACCCACATCGATGATGCCGCTGACAAACTAATTGCGAGTACATTGCTCGGGCTTAAATTATTGACTTGATAAAACACCAAGTAATCAATTGCCAGCGCTAATATCAATAAACAGCCTAACAAATTAAAAATCGACAGCTGAGATTGCAGCGCACTGCAGAGTAGCAGTACAGCTGCGGTAGTTAGTACAAGCACTAACGTTTGCTTACACGCCGTTTTAAAACCAAATTTAACGCTAAAGAGTAGTAACGCAAAGGTTATCGCTATGGTCAGTGTCACCAGTAACGAATTTGAGTAATGACTTAAACCTTCGCTTATCATCGCGACTTTATCGTAAACAATTAAATCTGGGTAAGCGTTGGCTAAATCCATCAGCTCGGATTTATTTACACCGTTTACCATAAACCAGCTTGCGGTTAGTGTATTGTTTGAGATCACTTGGTTAGCAATTAACGGCGCTAACGGCGAATTAAGTGCCGCGTTTAAATCAAGCATTGATGTTGAGAGCTCAACGGGCGTCCCTGTCATTTGGCTAACCACACTCATGGCTTGCTGGGCCGAATGCAGTTGCTCGTAGTTTTGCTGTTGTAATTGTTTACTAGGCACTAAGTCACTAAGCATCACAGCAGTGCCATTAAGGCCGCGAATAGTTGCTTTTAATGTTTCTTGTTGTACTAATAACTGCTGCGCATTATCGGCAAATAAAATCATGATTTGGCCATTATCTTTACCTAATAAAGACATATGCAGCGCTTCGTTTTGCATTAAATCAGCAGGACTTGCATTTAAAAGCTTTACATCATCATTAATCACAGGGGGTTTTAGTAAGGCAAAAGCACTCAATAGCACTAACGTCAACATACTGAGTGTGACGCGATAATGCGTTAATCGTTTTAAATAACCACTTAACATGTTTGCTAATCGATGCGCAGCAGTGTTAATGGTTAAACCAGCTTGCCAATAAGGCAATAAAATACGGGTGCAAAGCCAAGCTGTAACTAGCCCTGCAACAACGAACACGCCCACTTGACTGAGTAACTGCACCGGTGAGAAAAACAAACTCGCGTAACCGAGTGTGGTGGTTAGTAACGACAACACCAGCGCCAGTTTGAGCCCTTTACTAAAACCTTGTGGCTGCTCGGTTAAATCAAGCATGCCATGAAATGCATAATCGATAGCAATACCAATCAGTGTCACGGCAAACACCATGGTTAATACATGCACTTGACTAAAAATACTGATCAGCGCGATGGTGCCGCCAATAGCGGCGCTTATCACGGTTACAGAGGCCAGCCACAATGCATTTATTGAGCGAAACACCCACACCACCATCACAATAAGCGCCAGCAAGCTCACCGAACCAAACAAGGTCATTTCAAATTTGGCTTGCTGCGCATTTGCTGCGGTATGAAATAAAGCACCGGCATAGCGAATTTGTGTATCGGGATAGCGGCTTTCAAGCTCAGCGATATAGGCAACTATCTCATTGCTCAACGCTATTGATTGATTTATTGAAAAGGCATTGTCAGCACTTTGCACGAATAACATTAAATACTCATCACCTTGATAGTTAATGTTAATTCGGCCATCTTGCAGCTCAAATTGCTGCATGTGTGCCATAGCCTCAGATAGGAACCCTGCTGTAGCAAGTGTTGGGTCTTGGTTGATAGTACTTGAAACAAAAGGATCAGCGACTTTACTCAACTGACTAAAGTAATACTGTTGAAAGCGATTAGCGTCGCCAATCGCTTGCTTATATTCCTCGGACACTAAATGCCCGGCGTACTGACCGTAAAATGCTGCCAACTGGGATATTTCTGGTAACTTAAAACGAGGCTCAATATGTTTGCTAGAAAGCCACTGTTCTAAATCATCATAAGCTTTTACTGCATTCTCACCACGAAAAGAAAAGCTCAACTGCTGTTTATTAGCCGCAAAAAAGTGTTCTTCGACTTGCTGTAAACGCGGCTCTGACTTTGGTAACAAAGCCAAAATATCATTATTCAACGTAGGCTGTTTTAGAATAAAAACAACCACTAAGGCGCTAACTAATAGGCTCAGCCAAGCAAGCGTTAGGCCCCATGCTTTCACTGTTTTTGCTCAATTTGAGGATACGCAAAGCGTAATACCGTAAAGTTACCATTTGCTTCTTGAAGACGCACACGGCTCACTTGCTTTGCTGCTACACATAATTCGAACTGACTAAATAGTTGTTTTAGCAAGTCATCTTTAGGCAATAAAGTCTGACAACCGGGCTCTGCATGATCTGTCATCGTAAATTGCTCAGCAAGTGCCACTTCATCATGCTTTAAAATCGCTTGCAGTAAATTAACGTAAGGCTCAGCGCCTTTTTGTAGCTGCGGCTCACCTTTAGCGTTAAGGGTATATACTTGCCCTTGCTTGATTAATAGCGTGCTTTTAACCGGAGATTCAACCTGCCAAGTGAGGCCATCTTCAGCAAGTTCAAACGAACCTGTTGATATAAAAGGTTTACTAAACCCTTTAAAATGCTTTTCTTGGCTAAATGTGCCTTGCTCTGTCACTGCGCTCGATGCAAACACAGGAAAAAAAACGAGCACACTCAGTAACAACACGCTTAATCGCATTAAATCACCTTTTGAAGTTTTTCTTGTAGCACAGGCGGCGAAACAAACTGCATTTCTTTTTTCTCTATATCAACCGCAACTTGGATAGTCGTTGCTTTGGTTAACTTTTTACCTGTAGCGCAATCAGTGATGACGTAATCGATACGTAATCGTGTTTCATATTCTTTTAAGTAGGCATCAACGCGGATTTTTTGTGTAAACAATGCTGAGCCGACGTACTTAATATGCATGTCAATAATCGGCCACGCATAGCCAGATTCTTGCATTTGCACATAATCATAATCAAACAAACGCAGTAATTCGCAGCGCGCGACTTCTAAATAGCGCGGGTAATTACCATGCCATACCACATTCATTGGATCGCAATCATGAAAAGGAATTTCAATCTCAACATGAGTGCTCAGCAACGAGCCACGACTATGCATATAAACTCCAACGTTTTGTTTGAATAGCGTCAACTGTAAAACGAAGAACAGCCTCTAGAGGACGGTCTTCATCAAGCAGCGGGAAAAACTCGCTAATGTCTTGATACATACTTTGTACATCAGGGGTTAAACTAGCAAACTCAAGCTCGCCACTATTAATACGTAAACGCAAACCTTGAATACTCGCAAGCAAGGTACTAGCAACCACTTGCTCGGTAAGTTGCAATATACGCAAACAATCTCGCGCAGCGATGGTTCCCATGCTCACTTTATCTTGGTTGTGACACTCGGTTGAACGAGAAAACACACTTGCTGGCATGGTTAGTTTTAATGCTTCAGCCGTGTATGCACTGGCACCAATTTGGACCGCTTTAAAACCATGGTTAATGTAGCGACGCTCATCATTACTCGCCGATAAATTAGAAGGCAAACCATTGTTATAGCGCGTATCAACTAAGGATGCGATTTGTCTGTCTGCTAAGTCGGCTAAATTAGCAACAGCGGTTTTCATGCTATCCATTACCATTGCAATATGACCACCATAGAAGTGACCACCATGCAATACGTGCTCACCTTCACCATCGATAATTGGATTATCATTTGCCGAATTTAGTTCATTTTCAATCATTTGCCTAAACCACGGCAAACTATCTTGCAGCACACCAATAACATGTGGAGCACAGCGAATTGAATACCTATCTTGTAAGCGGTCAGCATTACGCGGGTGTTCTACATGGTTTAAGTCTCCACGGATCCATGCAGCTACTTGCTGTTGCCCTGGATGTGGCTTCACCGAAAACAAAATATCATCAAAGTGATGACTGTTACCTTTTAATGCAAGGCTTGCAAGGGCTGTTATACGGCTGGTCAGTTTGGCTAGGTAATCAGCTCTATCATAAGCAAGACATGCTAAAGCTGTCATCACAGCCGTGCCATTCATGACTGCCAGCCCTTCTTTCGGGCGCAGCTTTAATGGCTTTAAGCCAAGTTCTTGCATCACCTCTAAACTGTTTTTAATTTCGCCTTTGTAATACACATCGCGCTCGCCAACCATAGCACCGGCTACATACGAAAGCGGTGTTAAATCACCACTGGCTCCCACTGAGCCTTCTTGCGGGATCACCGGTACGATATTGTGATTTAAAAAGTCACGTAATAAATTCAACATCTCCCAGCTAACGCCAGAATAACCTTGTGAAAGCGAGGTTAAACGAGTCGCTAAAATAGCGCGCCCTTGGGCTTGATTAAACACATCGCCAAGACCACAACCATGAAATCGAGTAAGATGCAGTGGTAATTCATTGACTAAATCAAGTGGCACTTTTACGGTTACCGAGTCGCCATAACCTGTGGTTACGCCATATATCACGCCATCATCTTCAAGCAACTTATCTAAAAAGGCCACGGCGCTGTCTATTTTATTAGCAAATTGACGGTCTGATGTTAACGCAACAGCACCTTGCTCTAATGCAATATGAACAATATCTTCGATTGATAAACGCTGTTGGCCAAAAACGGTAGTCGAGTGCTCTGACACCTTAGTTCTCCTTGTTTTGACTACGAGACACTTGCTCGTCATTTTGCCAAAAATCATAAAAATTAAACCATTGATACGGATAGGCCGCAGCATAAAAACTGAGCCTTTGCGCATAATCGCTAACAATTTGTTGTAATGTTTGTTGCCTCGTTTTACGGGGTAAAACGAGTTTGTCGGCGTATTTTTCAAAAATCACGCGGTAAAATGTTTCGCCATTGGGCTTTTTATCTTTTAAACAAAACAGATGAAACACCGGGCAATCTAACAGCGCAGCTAAAATAAATGGCCCTTGTGAAAAAGGGGCTGGCTTACCTAAAAAGTCAGCTTCAATCACTCTTCCTGCGGTGGTGGTGCTGGTTCTATCACCGACAATCACCACAATTTCACCCTGCTCGACTTTTTCTTTGAGCATAATTGCCATATCTGGGCCAAGATCGGTTACTTGAATGAGGTTTACTGCAACATCCGGATTGATACTTTTCAGTAATTTATTAAATTCAACAGCATGATGCGTAAACACCAATACATTGATCGTTTTACTGTTTCGGTGTTGGCTAAGGGCTCTACACACCTCTAAATTGCCAAGGTGTGAGCCAATAAAAATAGCCCCTTGCTGTTGCTCATCGAGTTGTTTAAACAGCGCTTCGTTGGTGTAAAGAATATTATGTTGCTGAATTCGTCCAAGCCATGCATCTATTTTGTCAAAGGCGCTGTCAGCAAAGCAGCGAAAATGACGGAAGCTATCGCGCCAAGTAACCGCTTTGTTATTGCCATTCACTTTACGCGCTTGGGTTAAGAATGCATGTGACGCTTGACGGGCAGTTTTGCCTGTTAAAAACAAATAAAACACCACCGGAAACAACACCAACCACAAGCCTTTACGACCAAATACGCGATAGCACACGAGCAATATTTGCATGCCAAAGCGATTGCCACGTTCTTGCATTTTTGACCAGTGCTTTACAGCCATTAGCCAGCCACCTTACGCCAAAGTAGCTTGGGAGAGCGTAGCAACATACCAAAGAATAAACGCGTATGCAGCCACGAAATTCCCACGTTATCGTGTAAAGCTCGAAAATGAGATACGCCATTTTCAGGGTAAATAACCTGGGTTGGCAAAAACGTGACTTTAACACCTTGCCAATAAAGCCTGACTAAAATTTCAATATCAAAGTCCATGCGCTTGCCAAGCGTTTGCTTAGCCATTAATTGCTCAACGGCTGTTAAGGGATAAACCCGAAAACCACACATTGAATCAACAATATCAAAGCTGAGTGTTTCTACCCAAACCCAAAAATGAGTGATGTAACGACTTAAATAACGGTGCTTAGGCACGGAGCTATCATAAATAGGACAACCACTGATCACCTTGTTAGGTGATGCATTACTTAGTTCAATCAACTTACTAATATCTGCTAACGAATGCTGGCCGTCAGCATCAACCTGAATGGCATGGCTAAACCCTTGCTGATAGGCAGCCAGCAAGCCAGTTTGAACTGCCCCACCCTTACCTTGATTTTGAGCATGGCTTATCAAGGTCAAAAAATCGTACTGTGCGTCAAGCTCTGCAAATACTTGCTTGGCATCAGCGTCACTGCCATCATCAACCATGATTATCGGCAGCTGTAGCTCTTTTAGCTCATCGAGTACAGCAGCAATAGCATGGGTGTGATTGTAATTAGGAATAACAATACAAAACTGGTTCATGGCTTAATCACAAAATACAATTCGACCAGACGCATGTTGGCCTTTGTCTGAGTGATAGCTAAACAGGCACTTGCCTTTTGCATTGCGCTCAAGGGTGAGATTTACCGTCATATCGGGGGTTGTTACCACCTGAAACTTTAACACTTCTAAATCTTGTACTAGTTTGCCAAAACCCAAATATTGCTGAGCATATTTTACTGCCCAATCCAGCTGTACTACGCCTGCTAAAATTGGAGCATCAGGAAAGTGGCCGCGAAAATAATCTAAATCAGCCGCAATGGTTAACGCTAAACTCACGCTAGTTTCTGTTTGTGATAAAACGGCCACCTCTGGGGTCACGTTATTCAGGCTTGGCAAAATACTGCTCCAATGTTTTTAAACTTAATTTAGCTTGGCTGTTAAAAGGAAGTGCATCGATATAGCGCCATTTGCGTGGTAAGCAAATACGTTCAAAGCGGTTTGAGAGGTGCGCTTGTAATGTGCGGTTAATTGCCAATTTCCCCTGCTGTTCAAGCTCTTTATTTGCCTCATCACTGAGCACAACCACCGCACCAATTTGCACGCGCTTAGCTGGAATAACCACTACTTTAACTTCTTTTACCCAGTCATGGCTTTGTAGATAACCCTCAAGCTCATCAAGATTTAAACGTTTTTCTTCAATTTTTATCGTTCTGTCTATACGGCCCAACAGTTTAAATTGACCATTTTTATGAACGAGTGCTCTATCGTCTAAAGGGAAATTTGATTGCTCTAAAATCGCAGAATCTAGCATCAAGCGCCCTTCATGATTCAGCGATAAAAAATTACCATTAAACGGCTGCCATGGTACATCAACCGCGGCTTGTGTAACTTGTCGATAAGCAATACCGCCAGTTTCGGTACTACCAAATACTTGGGTAGCTGGGCGAGCTAACTGGTTAAATAAAGTTTCGGCATGCTCATTATTGAGCGGTCCGCCAGAAGAAAATAACCATTTAATTTTGTCACGTTCAGGAATTAACACATTATCAGCACATAAACGACCAAGTTGCGCAGGGCTTGAAACGAGCGCTGCATAACGAATATTTTTTAGCCTTTGCGCAATATGCTCAGGGTACTGAATTTGTTCACTATCAATTATATGGCCTTTCGCCAACGGCCAAAGTAAGCGAAACAATAAACCGTAAATATGCTGATGCGAAACAGTTGCTAAAAACGTAAATTGGCTGGGTAAGTCAAATGACATTGATAATACTGCAAGCTCTCGATTTAATACCCGCCACGGTTTTACTATTGGTTTAGATTGTCCTGATGAGCCTGACGTATAAAATATAACCGCTGTGTTTGTTGGCCATTGTAAACGGTTAGTTTGCAAAGGCGTGTGACCCAGACTGTGTTCAAGGTTGGTAAATAGCACATCATCATCGATATTGGTCGCATCGCCTGCAAAAAAAGCAGACTGAGCAAGCAATAAACTTAAGGTTTCGTGCTGACCATTAGGCGGAAGAATAACATTATGACCACTACAGGCTAAGGCAAATAAGCGCACTGCAAATTGGTAGGTATCGGGGTGGAATAACACCACATGACTGCCAGCTTTAAGCGCCGTAAGCTTACTTTGATAAGCGGCAATATCAGCAAAAAACTGTGTGTGTGTTATTGGCTGCCCTGCAATAACAAATGCAGCATCTGGGTGAAATTTCAGGTTACTCGATACCATTATTTTTAACCTTTTGTCTAACAAACCATTCCACAAGGCCCAAGAGAGCTATCAAAATATAGGCTACTAGTCCGTTGTACAGTGTCCATGTCTGTAACGAAGTAAATAGGCTAGTGTATAACGCAATACTGCCATTAATAATAAAAAACGCGCACCATACTTTAGTAACTTGGCGCGTGTAATTAACCCCTTTTTCATCAAGCTCAGGCTCTTTAATTCGAGCAAAACTCTCAATGACTGTTGGGCCACTTTTCAGCGAATAAGCAAAGGTTATGGCCATTACTGTATTTATAATGACCGGGTAAAGTTTCAAGCCCAGATCATTGTTAAAAAACTCCGTTGTTGCTAAAGCGATAATAGCTAATATTGAGGCTGGCTTTATCCATGGCATAGATGTGAGCAGCTTTTTGCTCAGCAAAAGCCTTAGACCTAACAATACCATCAGTACCAAGCTCACTTGCCTTATTGAGATATGCTGTAATCCAAAATACACAATAAATGGGTATAAAGATAAGCACACTAAAAGCAGTGTTGTGGTTATCGCTTTGAGCATAGTAATGTTTATGAAACGAGTTTTTCTACTTCATTTACAACATCTTGCACAGTACGCACTTGTTTAAATGCATCTGGCTCAATTTTCTTGCCAGTGATTTCGCGTAGTTTTACAACTAAATCAACAGCATCAATGCTATCAAGATCTAGGTCTTGATACAGGTGCGCATCTAGGCTGATATCATCAGCATCAATCTCAAATTCATCTACTAAAATGCCCTGTAAAACGTTGTAAATGTCAGCAGCGGTTTTCATGCTTATTCCTACTTCTAAGTCTGTATTATGATTGGTGTTGGTTAATAAATTCTGCCAGTGCATCTACTGATGCAAAATGGGCTTTTGTTTGTTCTGAGTTTGCGTCAATTTTAACGTTAAACTCTTTTTTAATGGCTAAGCCAAGCTCTAACGCATCGATGCTATCTAGGCCTAAACCATCAACAAACAAAGGTTGGTCATTTTCAATATCATCCACGGTAATATCTTCAAGATCTAAGCTGCTAATGATTAATTGTTTTATTTTGTTCTTTAGTTCAGTCATAGGTGCCTGAGTTCCTCTGAAAAGTAATGTTGCAAATCACGGGTTAATTGTCGTGCTTGCATGGCGGGTTGTTCATTATTAAATGTGTCGTTAAACGTAAATGGGTCAGTGGCAAAGCGCATCTCAAAATGCGCTTTTGTTGCGGCAACGCAATACCATGGTGTGCCTTTGGTCAAAGTGCTGGGTTTCATACTAATCAGCACTGAGGTTATAGGGGCTTTACAACGCGCAGCAATATTTGCCGCACCACGCTTAAATTTTAACTGTTCACCTGGGGTTGTGCGGGTGCCTTCAGGAAAGATAATCAGGTTATTTCCAGCAGCGAGTGATGCTTCACAATCATTCAGTAACTCTTGCGGGTCTTCATTACTAATATAACCTGTGCCTTTAATGACACCGCGCATAAATGGATTTTTAAATAAGTGCGCTTTGACCACGCAATCAGCATTTTTAATCACAGATATCAGCACCACAACATCAATTAATGAGGGGTGATTGGCAAGCACTAGCTGCCCCTTAAGATCATGAAATTTCTGTTTATCTTGCACAGAAAAATGGATAGCACCGGTGTAATGCATTAAAGCAACAAAGAATTTAAAACTATAGTGAACAGTTAAACGGGCTTTCTGCTTACGTTTAAATTCACAAGGTTCCAAAAATCGTTGAATAGGTAAAACTAACAAGGTAAGTAAAATACCGCCAAACCCAAAAACTGCAAAGCAAAAACCAGTTGCTAATACACGCCAAATTTTGTTCAGCTTTTTATATAAATTAGCCACCATGGTACTGTAGCATCCAAGCTGATTGTTGATGTGTCAGCAGCGATTGTGATCCTTTGCTTGCTAAAGCAGCTGCTAACTGTAGACTCAAGGGTAAACACGAGTCACTTTGAGAGTGTTCAGATTCAGGAAGTTGTGTTAATTCAAAATACGGTTTGTCTACCTGAACTTTGGATAATATGAACGACACACTATGAGCAATTTGTTGCTCATCGCTAAATGGTAAGTATTCATCAGGTAATACACTTTCGGCATGGGCAATTAAAATTTGCTGCTCAACACCACTCTGGACACGTGCAAAACCATCAATCATGGCTGAAATAATGCTGTCTTGACCACCTGCTATGGCATTCATCGGGGCTTTGTTTTTTGCAATAATCGAGAACAAGCCTGTTGCAGCATTATGTACACTCAAACCAAATGCGGTCGGAGAAAGCGGTTCTTGTTCAACAAGTGAATGCAATAGCTGCGCTGTTTTAGGTAAGTCTCCATGACGAGATGAAAAATTAACGGCTAACTGGTGATGCTCACCTTGCGCTTGATGCATAGTATGAAGTGCCATTTTCATAAACGGGCTTAGACGGCGGCGCTGCATTGGTGCAACCCAGCTTAAATCAAGGTCAGGGTGATCAAGATGGCTTAATTCTGCAATTTGTTGCTCGGGCGCAACCCATACACACAAATTATTAACAACAAATTTCACAAATATTATTCTTTTAGCGCCAAACGATTGCTAATTTTACCCATAAGGCATAAAAAAGTAAAATAATGGTGCTTAATTGCAGTGAAATTAAGCACCCATTCATCTTTATCGTAAAATAACGTCTTTTTCGTCTAAAAGTTGAGCTTTTTCGCCTACTATATCAGCAACATCAAGTTCGTTAATGTAACCTAAACCGATTTCTTGCTGAGCACTTGTTAGTGGCACATAAGGAAGACGGAACACAGGATTTACCGCGCCTGTCATCATCAGCGCCGTATTAATCGCGATTGGGTTAGGTTCGCAGAATAGCCAGCCCATAAGTGGCTGCAGTTTTGCATTAAGTGCATCATTTTGCTCATCCATTAACTGACGGAATAAGCCTGGAATAATGTTAGATGTAACCGAAATAACACCGTGAGCATTATGAATGTGCCGTGCATCATGTGCTTCATCGTCATTACCAGACCAACAAGCAATACCTTGCTGTTCATAATGAGCAATACGCTCATTGCCACCGCACTCTTTTACACCGATAAAGTTTTCGTGCTTAGCGAGTGGCTCAATGATATCTGGTGTTAAATCTTGGCCTGTACGCCCTGCTACGTTGTAGATAAACGCAGGACCAATATCAAGTAAACGGTTAAAGTGCTCTTTCACACCCGCCAGTGACGTGCGCCCGTAATAAGGGTTGATTTGTAGCGCGGCATCCATACCGGTGGCAAAACCATACTGGGTTGCTTTAATCGCTTCACGCGTGTTGTTGCTACCTGTATTACCAACAATTAATAAACGATCAGAGAATTTGCTAACACTGTGTGCAATTAGCATTAAGTGTTCTTCCCAATTCATTAATTGGCCTTCACCTGTGGTACCACCGACGATGATGCCATCAACACCAGCTGCAATTTGCTGCTCAACAAGGTCGTCATAACATGCAAGATCAATGTCACCATTGGTTAAATACGGTGTTTTTATAGCGGTGATCAAACTTGCTTGTTTAATTGTTTCTAGGTTGCGCATAACTTTTTTAATGTTTGGAAAATTTGCGCTAGTTGTATCATAAACACAGGCATTTTCCGAGTAATGAGCTGCAATAAATAAAAATACTTGAGAAAAAATCAAAGTTAAGCCAAAATCAAACACTGTATAAATTAACAGTATTTATTGTGAGTATTTGATAATGCAACTTTCTAAATTTTTGGCAACCTACTTTTATACTACCGAAGAGCTGTGCCATACCCTCTCAATTGATGAGGAAACGCTATCGGCATGGCAACAAAGTAGTTTATTTCCAAAACCGAGTTACTGTTTGCAGAGTCAATTAGAATGCAGTTCGTATTCTGGCATTTATCAATGCGAAGAATATCAAGACTATTACCCTCGTGGCGCCGCTAGTTGGGGGCAATTAATTATCAAACATGACATAACCTCATCCTGCCAAGCGTTTAATTATTTTGCTCAGCAATATTCGAATCAACTTAGTAAGCTTGCCGAGCAAGGCTTTGCTATCAATGAAGAATTATTTGGCAGTGAAATTGACGAGCACTTACAGCAAGTTTGGCAACAGTTTTTATGCAGTAAATACGGTGTGCTCACACAAAATGGCTTAGTTGAAGAAGCCGTTCAGCTAGATGTGGCCAAGTTATTGATTGATGATATTACTGAAATGCGCACTAAAACAGGTTTAAACATGGATGAACGTCAAAGCTTGCATAAGGCACTAAAACTAATAAATCGCGCGTTAAGCCATGGTACGGGCAACGAAGGTAAAAATACCTTACGCCATCGTTATATTGATGACGTAGTGGCAAAATACGATCTATCGGTAAAATAACCTCTCATTTTTGCGCTTAAAATGAAGCGAAACTGAATGACCGCACAAAGTTGCAACTATGTTTATTTTGTTGTAAATAGGTTAATACAATTTGCTACTTTTGTTTTGTAGGTTTTCATCTGCTTGATCGATAGATTGGTCTGGTCGAGTTATTGCTCTTGTCATATTTGTTATTTTGACACCTAGCAATAACTTCTTTCTTCCAAACTAATTACATCAAAATACAGGATGAAAAAATGAAACCTTTTCCAAGGCTTGGTTGCTTAAAGGCGACCTACTTAGCCATGCTCGGCTTATCGATTGCCCAACCAGCAACCGCAGAAGAATCATTTGTTACACAACAAAGTAAAGCTGATGCCCTTACATTCACTTTGATCACTGGGGACAAAGTATCGGCTGTTGTCAATAAAGACGGCAAGCTAGGCGGCATTCGATTAGTGAATGCAGATGGTTCAGATACGTTCACCAGTATCTTTAAACATGGTAACAACACCTATGTTGTTCCAAACCATGCTCAAGCCTTAGTTGATTCAAATACGATTGATTTAGAGCTATTTAATATTAATAAGTTATATGAATCGGGTTACGATGATGCATCAACAGACGCCCTCCCAGTCATTGTTGAATACCGCGACGGCACCCTTGCAGGACCTGCAGTCCCAGCAACGCTTGCTGGTATGTCATTAACCGGTGAAATTGAGCTAATCGATAGCGCCGCATTTGCAATCAGCAAAGACAAAGCGGCGCAAACTTGGCAAACCTTGGTTGCACAAGCTGACGTTGAAGGTATTTGGCTTGATGCTGTCGTTCATGCTCACAAGGTCACACAGTCAGAGACACTCACTCCAACAGTCCCGCTTACCGGCGCATATGGTGAGTCAGCGATTAACTATAATGGCGCAGGTATTAAAGTTGCCGTACTCGATTCAGGATACGACATTGAGCACCCTGATTTACAAGGGCGAGTAATAGCATCACGAGACTTTACTTACTCAAGCAACGGTGTAGATGATTTAAATGGTCATGGTACTCATACAGCCTCAACCGTTGCAGGCAATGGCCATGAGTCAGAAGGTAAATGGGTCGGTGTGGCGCCTGCTGCCGATTTAATAATCGGTAAAGTACTTGGCAATACAGGAGGAGGATCAACTTACGGTATTTTAAATGGCATGCAATGGGCGGTGCTTTCAGAGCACGCTGACATTGTAAATATGTCGTTGGGTGGTACGGCAACAACCTGTAGTGGCCCACTGGTTGAGATGGTTGAAGCGCTGAGCGATAAGGCCTTATTTGTTATCTCTGCGGGCAATAGCTTTACCCGTGAAACGATTGGTTCACCGGGCTGCGCGCCAAGTGCACTAACCGTAGGTGCAATTGACCGTGATGGCAATACGGCGTCGTTCTCTTCACGCGGTCCATCGCCAGATGGCCATTCAGCAAAACCGGATATTGCCTCGCAAGGTGTATCTGTTGTTGCCGCGGCTTCTGGTGGCTTAGGTGATACGGCTTACCGCGTCTATTCAGGTACTTCGATGGCAGCCCCTCATGTTGCCGGTGGTGCTGCAATTGTTATGCAAGCCCGCCAAGACCTTACGCCAAAAGAAATTAAAGACGTGCTTACATCATCTGTATTTAGTGGTAACTCTCACGTACTTGAGCAAGGTGCCGGTGCTATGAATATCAACCGTGCCATTGACCAAGCTATTGTAGCCCCTGCAAACCGTGAACTTGGCTACTTTGATAGCGCTACTAATAATGAATTTACCGAAACACAGATCACGCTGACAAATACGTCTGATGAGAGTATTAAATTAAAATTGAAATTAGACTTAATTGGCGAAGATGGCAAAACACAATTGCCAGCGACTCTGGCAGGATTAGATATTAAATCTGTGACAATCCCAGCCAAAGGTGTTGCTCAAGTTCCTATGTGGATTGACCCAAGTGTGGCACTTAATAACAGTGCTTATGGTGCAATTACAGGTCGTATCACAGGCACAACCGTTGGCAATACCGACCAACAAGTGACTGTACCAGTGTCGTTTTGGATTGACCAGCCTCACGTTAATTTAACGGTAAACCTGACTGATCGCTGGGGTAATCAAGCAGGCTCTCCATCTAAGCTTTACTTAATTAATGAAGAAGATGATTGGGGCAGTCTTGTTAGGCTCACTGGCGGTAAAGCCAATATCGATATACCTGCTGGTTACTATACGTTGATTGCTAACATTATGACTTACGATAACCCGCAAACCAGCTCTGGTTTAGTTGAATCAGCGGCACAAATGGCTGTATTAAATCGTAAGATTGATGGCAAAACAGAGATTAACTTTGATGCACGTAACGCTCAGCCTGTTACCTTTAAAGCTGACCTGCCTCTTGATCCACAAGGTTATTCATTTGGCTTTACTTACGCGATTGACGATCAAGAAGTTGCGAAGCTTGCAGCTATCGAAATGGCACCTGATTACGTAAATGATATGTATGCATGGTCACAAGGTCATGACGACCGTTTTCGTTCATTTATCACCACCCGCGCGGTAGCTCCAGAAACAACCGTCACTATGCAAAACGGGGTTGAACTTGATTACATCAAACAAGGTTTAGCACTGTCTTTTCATGGTGAAGGCTCTGCAGAAGTAGTACCTGTAGGTGATGCAGGCTACAGCACTGATTGGAGCCAATTTGAGTTAGACGGAAAAATTGCGCTTATTGCTAACCCTAATTACCTCACGTCGTACATGGTCGGTAACGCGATGAAACATGGCGCCAGTGGCGTGATTTTTTATCGCCCTGATCGTGGTGGCCGATATAAAGGCGCGATCACAGGCACACCAAAAGTCCCCGTGATTGGTATTAGTACCGAACAAGGTGAAGCCTTAATGGCAGAAATAGAGGCTGGCAACAATATTGTTAGCTGGTCTGGTATTGCGGCTGAACGCTCACCTTATGCTTATTCAATAAACCATATTGTTGATGGCCGAATTCAATCTGGGCAAATCAATATTGCTGAACATAAAATGCATAAAATAAGTGCGTCTTATCACTCGCAAAATGATGAGCGCCCGGCATGGACTGATGTTATGGCAATGACCAACAGTACAGGGGAGTTCTACTCAACAGGTAGCTCACAGTTAATTATGTTACCTCATCAGCGTGATGAATATTACACAGCAAGTACAAAAAATGCATGGACGAATGTCGTTATGCCAAACTATCAAATTCAAAGCGCAGGCGCTTATTTTGATGGTCCACGCGCTATGACTGAAGGTGCTGAGCAAAGTACCACTTGGTTTAAAGGTCCACGTGCTGGTAGCTTAGGCAGCAGTGGCTCGGCGATTATTAGCCGCGATACCAATGTCCTTTACTTTAACCTTGCTTCGTTTGGCGATGCCGCAAACCATGATGGTATTTTTGGCTTTATGGGTAGCTCAGCCTTTGGTTTAAAAGTAAATGGTGAGCCAGCATCTCCGTATCAAGGTACGTTAACACTTGAGCCGGGCTCTCATCAAATTACCTTAGAAATGCGTTCTTATGCCCGTGGTGTTGGTGAGCGCTCTCCAATAAATGATAAGCTAGGTTCTCTTTACCAAGGTTTCTATACATTTACCGCTGACGAGCAGCAACAAGGTGTTCAGCCAATTTTAGTGCCTATGGTTGATTTACCGGTTGATATTAACAACAGCATGAAAGCAGATGAAGCCGCTCAAGTTAAGTTAACGGGTTTACTAGACGGTGTAGGTGAAGTGGCGCTGGCAGATGTACAGTTACAATATGCATACGGCCAAGAATGTACGATTGCTAACGTGCCTGCTTATATCTATTGCCCTGTATCAACGAAGTTCTCAAGCGAAAACTGGTTAGATGCACAAGTTGAACACATTGACGGTGAATGGGTAGCTACGATCCCTAATACTGGAAACGTCGGTGACTTTGTCCATATTCGAACAATTGTTTCAGATTATGGTTCAAGCCAAGCAGAGCAAATTACCATGCGAGCTTACATGTTAGATTAATTAGTTAGCGCTAATCAGCAAAGCCGCCTTCGGGTGGCTTTTTTCATGTAAAAACAACATGATCAAGTATTAAGAATCTAAATGCTCGTACTGACCTCGATACACTTCAAAAGTCTTCACAACAGTGTGTTGCTCTTTACTTAGATTATCAAACCAGGTATCGAAACGCTCATCATCATCTTGTTCACTTAACGCTAAATACTGGGCCAATAATTCAATAATATCGTTGTGAGTACACGACAAGGTGTCTACATGATTAGCTAAAACAGAATGGTCTTTATCGCGAAGCGTGTTCATTACATTTTGATCTAGTTCTTCACGGCTAGTTTTATCATTCACTTCCATATCCCTCTTAAAAATAAGCACGCATTCCTAGTTATAACAGCCTTATCGACAATATCCAGCTTTTTAAATCTAACTGCTTATTGATTGTTCAGCTTGTACAAATTTAAGACAACACGATATAAATAAGAATCATTTTTATCTTGATCTAAATAATCAACCACCCTATAATTGCTACATTATCACATAACAAATAGATGCATTATGAAGCCAAATATCCATCCTGATTACCAGCAAGTCGCTTTTCATGATACAGCGGCAGACAGCTACTTTATTATTGGTTCGACCATCAAAACTACACGTACGATCGAACTTAAAGGCAAAACTTATCCTTATGTACCAATTGACGTATCAAGCGATTCGCACCCGTTCTATACCGGTAAACAAAAAGCCGTTGCGAGCGATGGCCGTGTTGCAGCGTTTAATCGTCGTTTCAAAAACTTGGCGAGCAAATAGTTGCTATAAGGAAAGAACATGAAAGTATTAAGTTCATTAAAAAGCGCGAAGAACCGCCCGGGCTGCCAAATCGTAAAACGTAAAGGTCGTGTCTATGTTATTAATAAAGACAACCCGCGTTTTAAAGCAGTTCAAGGTAAAAAGAAAAAGCGTTAAAAAAGGTGCCCCGGCACCTTTTTTTTGAATTAAAGTAAATCTAACTCAATAGCTTAGTTGCCAAATAACAACTCCCAAAAGCCTGGCGGCTCATGGAGCTCATGGTATTTTTTACGTAACTCATCAATAGATTTAAGCGGTGCTTTTGCAGCTTCAAGGCCACGAGTCGTTGCAAGTTGCTTCGCTTGTTTTGCTTGATTTATGACTTTATCAAGCCCTTCTAGAGACGCTGTTTTATGCTGTTTAAAATCAGCTGTTTTAGCTGTCTCTAACAACACAATAAACTCATCAATAGCAGCATTAAAGGTAGCTAAATCAGTAGCCCGTACGGAGTTTTTATAAGCAAGCCCCATATTTTTCATATTGGCCTCAAGATCAATATCAGAGGCTACACTCACACTCGAAAAAACGATTAAAATACTAATAATAATGGCTTTCATAAAATCCCAATTCAAAAAGATATTGATGTATTTTAAACCCAAAAATAAAGCCCATCCACCTTGTATTGATTAACTAACGTAAAAATAAAATAAGGATTTTTAAGCAACATCTTTTCAGATGGTAGTGAAACAAGAAAGCAACCGTTAATAACCACATTTCAAAAAGAAGCTACGTACAAATTGCTACATAGATTTAATTTGAATCAAAGATCGCCAATGTTAGATTCCATTAGTTAATTGTGTGTAAACAAACATTTAACAAAAAACCTTTAGGTAAAATAAAAACAACAGGTGTTATTAATGAGAAATAATAGTTTATTAACTGCAAGTATAAAATTCGCACTTTATTCTTCAATACTTTCTGTTTCTGGGTATTCACTTTCCGCAGAAAAAGAAGGTGCTGAAGCTATCGAAAAAGTACAAGTGATCGGTTCTCGTATTCGAACGGACAGTTTCGCAAGTGAAACCCCTATAGATATAATTACGGTAGAAGATGCTAAAAATGAAGGTATTAAAACGCTAGCTGATTTACTTAGAACAAGTACTGCCGCTGCAGGTTCAAATCAAATCACCTCAGCAATGAGTGTAGGTTATGTTACTGCAGGTGGTAAAGGCACTGAAACTGCATCATTACGAGGCTTAGGGGCATCACGGACCTTAATTCTTCTAAATGGTCGTAGAGCTGGCCCTGCGGGTACTCGTGGGCAAGTTTCTGCTTTTGATCTTAATACTATTCCACTATCTACAATTGAACGTGTAGAAATCCTTAAAGATGGTGCATCTTCATTATACGGTTCAGATGCGATTGCAGGTGTTATCAATATCATTACTAAGAAAGGTGACGATAAATCTGTAAATATTGATATTAGCCAACCATTTGAATCGGGTGGTGAAGAACAACGCTTCAATGTTAGCTATGGTGAAGAATTCAACAAAGGTTCTTTTCGTGTAACAGCCGATTATAAAATTTCAAAAGAGCTTAAACGCGGTGATAGAGACTTTCTAAATTGTACCGAGCGACTTTTATATAATGAGGATGGCACTCAAGCTGATCCAATTGATCCTAGAACGGGTAAAGCTAACTGTAATGAAACTGGGTATGGCCTTTGGGTATATGGTGCGGGTGCATCAAACATTGTGGGTAGTGGACCAAACTTAGCATATGATTATGATGGTTTTTTTGGTGCGAATGGCTTTGATAATTATAATACTACAGCTTCTCAGCCCGGTGATTTAACTACGCCAGATGGTTGGTATCCTGTTTCTTATGACAAAGAAAGTGATGGCTGGTGGAATCTACAACATCCATTTTTAGATAATGAAAGTATGCGTCCAGAAACGGAAGTGTGGTCTGTATTTGCCCAAGGTGATTATGCAATTACTGATGATATGAAATTATACGGCGAATTAATCCATAGCTCACGAACGACTACAATGAGTAGTTATAGACAGTTTTGGATTGGTGATATAGGCCCTCAAGCTGCAGACCTATTTGATGGTTTCTCTGGAGACGCATTTTTAATGCCTGTTGCTTTATCTGATCACTACGGTTCTGAGACAACTGTTGATTACACGCGTGCTGTAGTTGGTCTAGAAGGTAGCCTAGGGGATTGGTTGTGGGATGTATCTTACCAAAATAGTTACAATGATGGTGAATATCAGCAACAAATCTTTTTAAGAGATTCGCTTGTAATGTCACAGCTAAATTTAGCGAATGATGTTCAATGTAATGGTGAAGTAACTGAGATTTCAAAAAGAACCTGTGTGGATATCCCTTGGACAGATCCGAGCTTCTTAGCAGGAAACCCATCTCAAGAGGTTAGAAATTTTATCTTTGGTGAAGATATCGGTAATACTATTTATAAGCAACAAACTTTAGATGCTTACATTACTGGTGACTTATTTGAGCTACCTGCAGGAACAGTTGGATCTGCATTTGGTCTTTCAATACAAAAGGATGAAATCAAAGACACACCTGGAAAACATACATTAGAGGGCAACTCTTGGGGCCTTACAGGTGCAGGCATCACTGCAGGTTCACAAGTCACTAGAGCAGTATACGGTGAAGTTAAAATACCTGTTGTAAAAGAGCTATTCTTAATGAACTCACTTGATTTATCAGCATCATTTCGTTGGACAGACGTAAATACTTATGGGAACGATACGACATATAAATTAGGACTAAATTGGGAAGTAGCTGAAGGCTTTAATATTCGAGCAAACCGAGGCAGTTCTTTCCGTTCGCCAGCATTATATGAACTATATTTAGCGAACCAATCTGGTTTTGGTGGCCAGTTAGCAGTCGATCCTTGTTTAAATTGGTCTGAAGAGTTTGCCGCAGGCAATATTACTCAAACAGTTGCTAATAACTGTCAAGCAGATGGTATTCCAGCTGATTATGCTTTAGGCGGTAGCTCTGCAACTATTTATACAAGTGGTGGTGAAGGACGATTAAAAGCTGAAACTGCGGTCACAGAAACTATTGGTTTTGTATGGAGAAGTCCAGAAGACACCTATGCTCTTTCAATCGATTATTACAACATTTCGATTGATGATGAAGTAACTAGCTTAAGTGGTGGTGATATTACGTCTCAATGTTATGAATCTAAAGATTTTGCAAATGAGCCGTTGTGTGACCTTTTCACTCGCCGAGATGGTTCTAACAACGACTACGGTATTGATGAAATCTATAGTGGCTATGTAAATGTTGCGAGCCAAAATGCTCGTGGTGTCGATTATAACTTCACATACCAAGACATGTTTGACTTTGGCTCAATTCGATTCCGATTAGAACACACAATGCAAATTGAGCGTACTTATCAGTTATTCGAAAATAGTGAGCTAAACAATGAAGTTGGCGAGATGGGTGAACCTAAGCATGTTGGTAACGCATCACTAACTTATAGCTGGGATGATTACAGCCTGACATGGACTGCGAATTACTTCGACTCTACAAACGATTACGAATATAACAATGATTCAAATTTGACAACATACCGTGGAGAAGAAGTTCGTTTCGTTGGTGAAACTAGATGGACAACGTACCACACGCTTTCAGGTTCTACTAACTTCTCAGATGGTTGGAGTGCAACGATAGGTGTTGCAAACTTATTTGATAAAGAGCCTCCTCGCTTATCAAGCACAGAGTTCCAAGTAGGTAATGCCGCATTGTATTCTCAATACGACACTATAGGACGCCGCGTATTCGCAAATGTTACTTACGAATTTTAAATAACGATTTTATTTTAAAAAGTAACAATATACAAATTTGATTCTCTTGGGGCTGTACATTCGTGCAGCCCTTTTTTGTATGAGCCCTCAAAGCCTACTCCAATCATTTACTTCAAAGCAAACGATTCGCGCTATACTTAACCATACCAACCTTTTAACCTAATCAGATTATGCCAAGAACAGTATTTTTCATTATTTGCCTATTTTACTTACCAAGTGTTTTTGCCAAACAAAGTATTATTTTTATAAACCCTGGCTATGAAAATACGAATGTCACAGGCCCATTTTGGTTTGAAGTGTCTCAGTTGATGCGTGATGCTGCCAAAGACTTTGATCTCGATTTAACGATTCATTATGCCAATCGAAATCATATTGAAATGAAGTCATTAGTAGCTAAGGCGATTAAAGCAAAGCCTGATATGCTGATTTTAGTTGACGAAAAAAGCGTGCTCACCCAACAACTTTTAAGCTTAAATAGCACCTCTACACCTATTTATTTTCTACTTAACCGCCCATCAGAATTAGAACTAAAACGTTTGATTGATCATGGCATTAAAATCGCAGGTAGTGTGGAACCCGACAACAAACAAGCAGGGCAATTACTCGCAGATAAACTGATTGAAAAAGCTCAGTACGCGGCCAATTTTCTCGTTATAAATGGTGATTACACCACCCATGCAGCACTTGATAGAGAAGAAGGTTTAAATCAAAGTGTTCAAACGCATGAGAATGCTAATATCACCGCAAAAACGGTTGCCAACTGGTCAGCAACACAAGCGTATCGCCATAGTCTTGGCTACTTTAGCCATCAATCAAACATGAATATTGTCTGGGCAGCCAACGATGCTATGGCATTAGGAGCAATTACTGCGCTTGATGAGTTAAACAAACGCAAAGATGTATTAGTTGGAGCAATAAATTGGCCGCTCAGAGCCGTAGCAGAGAAGATAGACGTCACTATCGGCGGCCATGTTACGTTGGGGGCGTTTGCTTTGGTAAATATTTATGATTTATTGAATAAACACGAAACCGCACCTATGCATCATGAAGTGGCAATTTTCAGCCAACATAACGAACAAACACTCAAGCTTGTTGAACAAATTCACAGTGATAACTTAGCAATTAACTTTCGCGTTTTCAGTAAATCAAATGAAAATCCCCTTCCCTTCAGTGTTGAATCACTTCTGTTAGAAGCAACCAGAAGCGCACTGTAAAGGGCGTTTACATTACTTATTACTGAGCCATACAGCTTGATATGGGGTTAGCGACATTGTTTTTGTCTGCTCGGTAATTTGCTCACCGCTAATTAAATCTCGCCATTGCTCGGTACCAATCAAATTTAAGTCGGCAAGCGTAAGCGTTTGCGGCTCGTCACTAATGTTATAAACACAAAACATACTTTGCGAACGATTGATGCTTTGTCGCCAAAAACCAAAGAGCCCTTCGCTTAAATGTAACGTATATTGCGTCGCATTGGGGTGAAATGCACTTTGCGCCTTACGAATAGCCATTAGGTTTTTCATCGCTTTAAACACAGTACGATGATGGGCATTTTCGTTACTTAACTTTGCCAGTAAATCTGACTCTTGCCAGCGGTGACGATTAATCGCTCGGTTATGTTGGCTGTTTTCAAAGCGTTCATAATCATTGGTAGTGCCGAGTAAGCTATGAATATACAAACCTGGAATACCCTCAAGCGCAAACATAATTGCATGCGCACATAAAAAGCGTGCAACACCCCATTTATCTGGGCCTTTATGGGTGCCCTGCAGTGCATCAAATAAGGCAATATTTAACTCATAAGGAGTATTGGTGCCATCTGGTGCGGTTCGTAATGAGACTTTACCGCCATATTTCGCAGTCGTATTCACCATTTTGGCAATTTCACTTTGCTCCAACAAGCCTTCAACGGGGCGCAAGCCAATACCATCGTGTGAAGCTATAAAGTTAAAGTATGCCGTCCCTTCTTGAGGAGGTGGCATACTCATCATCCAGTGTTTTAATGCGGTACTGTCGCCACTGAGTAAGGTATGTAATAACAGCGGTGGTAATGAAAAGTTGTAAATACAATGCGCTTCGTTGGCATTACCAAAGTACGATAGGTTTTCGCGGTTCGGGATATTAGTTTCTGTGATAATAATCACATTAGGCTCAAAATGCTCAATAAGGGTGCGAAGCAGCCTGATCACTTCGTGTGTCTCAGGCAGGTTAATGCAGCGGGTATTGAGTTTTTTCCATAAAAAAGCCACCGCATCAAGGCGGAATATACGTACACCGTTATCTAAATAATGACGAATAATGCTGACAAATTCATTAAGCACATCTGGGTTAGCAAAATCAAAGTCGACTTGGTCATGACTAAAGGTACACCACACATGTTGCAAACCGTCTTTAGTTTCAACCGCCTGTAAAAGGGGCGATGTTCTCGGGCGAACAACTTGCACAAGGTCATCACTCTGGCTTGCCGTTTTAAAATACCCTTTTCCCGGCTCTTTGCCCTGAATAAAGTTTTCAAACCAAACGCTGCGGCTAGAGCAATGGTTGATCACCAAATCTGCCATCAACCTAACATCCGCTGAAATATCACGGATATGTTGCCAACTACCTAACGCTTCATTCACTTGCACATAATTCATTACCGCGAAGCCTTCATCTGAGCTATATGGGTAAAACGGCAAGATGTGCAGTGCATTAAGTTCAGGTAAGCATTGGTTTTTTACAAAGCGATGTAACGTAAGCAAAGGAGGCTCTTCAGGCTTAGCAACGGCGTCATCCGTATTAGCATGACGAATAATCGAATCACCGTAGGCAATTAAAATCATATCTTGCTCATCCCAACGGTTTTTATGCGGCGTTGGGTCTCGAACAGGATCATCACCTAACATGGTATTGATTAATCTATCTGCGAGTTGTTCAAGCGTTGTTGATAGCTCAACCTCGCCGTAGATACAGGTTAAATGCTGAATAACCCTTTGTTGCAAAAGCTCTAAAGTCACGTGCCTTCCCCGTTAAATATATTCTTTGTTATCAAGCTCTACGGCTTCTTCTAAACGAGCAAACACCTCCGGCATTGCCGAAGCTACTCGGTTCCAACTCGGCACAAAGGGTGCTTCCATTGGGTTTTCTAAAAAGTGCTGACCCGCATTCATAATATTTTGAGCAAACATTTCAACGGCTTTTTCTTCGTGGTGAATATCAAGTGTTAAGCCATTCATTAACGCATCGTTGTGATAGGTTTCAATAAAATCGAGTGCAATTCGGTAATAGGTTGCCTTTAATGAACGAATCGTTTCTGTCGTAAAGGTAACGCCTTGGGTAGCGAGCTTTCTGAATAAAGCTTTGGTGATATCAATCGACATTTTCGACAAGCCCGCCGCTTGGTTTTCTAGCGATAAATCTTGGTGTTTATGATCATAGTTATCAGCAATATCGACCTGACATAAACGGTTATGCGAGTAATTGCGATACATCTCTGATAACACGCCAATTTCTAAGCCCCAGTCACTTGGAATACGAATATCGTTGAGTACATCACGGCGGAATGAAAACTCACCCGCTAGCGGGTAACGAAACGAATCCATATATTCTAAGTAATCGTTGCTGCCTAATATTGTTTTGAATGAACGCAATAACGGCGTTACTAGCAAACGTGACACGCGGCCATTAATTTTGCCCTCAGCGGTGCGTGGGTAAAAGCCTTTACAAAATTCATAGTTAAAACGAGGGTGAGCAACGGGGTAAATTAAGCGTGCTAAAAGCGCTCTGTCGTAAGTCAAAATATCACAGTCATGCAGTGCAATTGACTCTACTTTTGAGGTTGCCAACTTATAGCCCATGCAATACCAAACATTGCGACCTTTACCTAGTTCTCGTGGCGCAACACCCAATTTTTGTAGTTCTTTATCAAGAGCTTGTAAACGCGGGCCATCATTCCAAAGTACCTTATGAGGCTGATCAAGCTCCGCAAAAAACTGCAGTGCATGGCGATATTGGCTTTCATCAGCGCGATCTAGACCAATGGTAATTTGCGATAAATAAGGCACATGTTTCAGCTCTGCAATTATATTTTGCAAAGCGGGTCCCTCTAGTTCACTGTAAAGCGAGGGTAAAATTAGGCCCATTGGGCGTTGTTTTGAAAAGCTCAGTAACTCTTGTTCTAGTTCTTCTACTGGGCGGTCAGCAATATTGTGTAAGGTCGTGATAATGCCATTTTGATAAAAATCAGCCATGAGATTGCTCCTGTTTTGCTGCAAAACGCGCTTTGATGATAGTTAACGCAGAAACTTCTTGAACCCAACCTGCTGGGGCTGGTTTTTCGCTGAGCTGCCATGCTTTTTGTAATATTTGTGATTGCACTTGGCTGCCAGGGTTATTGATTAAAATAGCGGTGTCGGCCGCCTTTAGCATGGCTACATCGTTTTGACTGTCGCCAAGCGCTATCACAGTAAAAGGATTGCGATAGGCTTTTTTGAACTGATTTAACAGCCACTTTTGTGCAAGTCCTTTATTGTTACCTTTAGTTAAATGGATAAAACGGCCGCCAACAAGCACTTCGTAGCCTGCTTGGCTCATTGCATCTATAAAACCTTGCTTTTCTTCATCACTGCCCGAAAAACAAACCGGATCTGAGTACTGTCTTTGTAGAGCCAATTCACTTTTATCGACGGGGAGTCCTGTTAATTTGGCTATTTCTTGTGCACTAAATTGACTAAATAAGCGTACACAATGGCTAAATTGACTGGCATATTGTTTAAGGTCGTCATGCAATTTATCGGTACTTTGCGTCATGGCAAAGCGCCAATAACCTTTATATTCATCACAGCCAATTGGCTTTACTTTGAAATAGTCTTTCGGGATATAAACAGCCGCACCATTTTCCACAATAAAGGGTTGGTGATGATCCAAACCTTTTTGAATATCAGTAACTTCAGCAAAGGTTTTGCTGGTATTAAAAACCACATTGACACCGGTATCATTCAACTTTGCCAAAAATGGTTTGATCACTCCACATTCGTAACTGTCGTGATCGAGCAATGTGCCGTCTAAATCAGTAAAAATAAGTGGTTGAGCAATCTGGTCTGCGAGAAGTTCCATCTTGGTGATATCACGCTCAGTATCAAGCAATAGTAACGCATCAACGCTGTACGCAAGCGTGGCTAAGTTTTCCCGCGTAATACGTTCAAAATGAGAGATAAAACGCTTTAAACTCACTTCGTCATATGTGCCCTGCCCTTGGCCTTTTTTGGCAATTAACTTATGCTCTTGTTCTAAGCGCCACGCATACACATCTTCGAATGAAGGCGCTTTTAACATAATGGTGTAATCGGCCATTGCGAATACATGTTGATATTCATTCGCTAAGCAACTATTTACGCAGCGGCGCCAAATGCCGTCAGCATCTTCTAGTTGCTCTAATTCATTTACCGGAGTTTGCAGTTGATAAGGCTGTTGGGGCGTACTGGCTACACACCAGCCTTCAAAAAACACGATATCAATCGGCTTTTGGTTACTAGGCCACTGCTCTTTTGGCACTGGATCATCAGTTAGCTTATCAAATTGAGGTAATGGCACATCCACTTTACCAGCCAACAAAGCTGATAAGGTTTGTTCCATTAATTGCGTATCATGCGTACCCGGTACACCACGACTCGCAAACAAAGGATGAACATCTTTAGCAAGCTCGTTGCGTGCATCACGACTTAAATAAAAGTCATCGATTGATAATGACACGCTATTAAATTCGGTATTGCTATTAACCCAAGTCACTAAGAAGTCAGCGAGGGTCGTTTTACCTGAGCCTTGGCAGCCGTTAATCGCCACCAGCATAGGTTGGCCGGTCATTTTTGCGCTTAAGATATCGTGCGCGAGGGGTATAAAAAACTGCTCACTTAAGTATTGATACTTGAGTGGTAACTGATGCTTCGCTAAAAACGGGGTAATATCCACAACATTTGCCTCTTGCATAATCGCTCCTACCAGTATGACATAGAGATAAATGCAGTTAGTAGACCAGTTTTATAATTCCTTAAATTTTAGTTAGTTACAAAAAAAGCGCATATTTAATGCGCTTTTTTGGTGCAATATTAAAGCAGTTTTTAAGTTCTAATCAGCTTGTTGCACTGCTTTGGGGAGAACAGCATTTAAGATAATCCCCAAAATTGCGCATAAGCTCACACCTTGCAAACTAAACTCATCACCACCGATATGCATGCCACCAATACCAAACACTAAAATCAGTGCGATGATAGTCAAGTTGCGAGGCGCGGTAAGCTCTTCACCTGATTTTACTAAGGTATTTAAACCAACAACGGCAATTGAACCAAATAGCAAAATCATGATGCCGCCCATCACAGGAACCGGAATCGTTTGTAAACCAGCACCCATTTTTGCCACAAACGCCAGCACAATAGCGATGATTGCAGTCCAAAGCATCACTCGAGGGTTGAAGTTACGTGTAAGCATTACCGCCCCCGTTACCTCAGAGTACGTTGTATTAGGTGGACCACCAAAAACCGATGCCGCAGAGGTTGCTAAGCCATCACCTAGTAAAGTGCGGTGTAAACCCGGTTTCTTTAAATAGTCTTTACCTGTTACTTGGCTAATAGCCATCATGTCGCCAATATGTTCAATTGCTGGCGCAATAGCCACAGGCACCATAAATAAAATAGCCTGCCATTTAAACTCAGGATAAGTAAATGCCGGTACTGCAAACCAGTTTGCTTCGGTGACCGCATTAAACTCAACAATACCTATAAATAACGAAGCAAGGTAACCTGCTACAACACCAGCAAGAATAGGAATAAGTTTAAATACACCTTTACCCCATACCGCAAAAATCAGCGTAACCAGTAATGATAAACCAGACACCCAAATTGCTTGCTCATAAGGAACTAATTGTGCACTGCCATCCCCTGCTTTACCCATTGCCATATTCACAGCGACGGGGGCTAAGGCTAAACCAATCACCATGATCACAGGGCCAACAACCACAGGCGGTAACACCTTATGCAGTGCATTGACGCCTTTAAATTTTACAATCAAGCTAAGCGCAACATAGCAAAAACCTGCCACCATTAAACCGCCCATTGTTGCGGGAATGCCCCACATTTGTACCGAGGCGATAATAGGTGCAATGAAAGCAAAAGACGATGCTAAAAAGATAGGAACTTGGCCTTTGGTAACCACATGAAACAACAAGGTTCCTAAACCTGCGGTAAATAAAGCCACATTGGGATCAAGGCCTGTTAGTAACGGCACAAGTACTAGTGCGCCAAATGCTACAAATAGCATTTGTGCGCCAGTTAGAATGGTTTTTAACGAAAATGTTTGATGATTTTCCACGTGAGCGCCTTACACTGTGCCAAAAATCTTGTCACCGGCATCTCCTAAGCCTGGAATGATATATCCTTTTTCGTTTAAATGACTGTCTAAAGATGCTGTGAAAATTTCAACATCAGGGTGGGCTGCAAGGGTTTTTTCTACGCCCTCTGGTGCTGCCACTAATACAATCACTTTAATATCTTTACAACCTGCTTTTTTAAGCATATCGATAGTTGCAATCATTGAACCACCGGTTGCAAGCATTGGGTCAATAACAAGGCTTAAACGCTCATCAATTTTACCAACCAGCTTTTCAAAGTAAGGTACTGGCTCAAGTGTTTCTTCGTTACGCTGAAGACCAACAACACTTACTTTTGCAGCAGGTAATAACTGCATTACGCCATCCATCATACCAAGGCCGGCACGAAGAATAGGCACAACAGTAATTTTTTTACCTTTGATATGTTCTACATCTAATGTTGAACCATCCCACCCTGTGATTTGAACGCTTTCTAATGGTAGGTTTTTTGTTGCTTCGTAAGTAAGCAAGGTACCTACTTCAGACGACAGCTCACGAAAACTTTTTGTGCTAATACCTTCTGCACGCATAAGGCCAAGTTTGTGTTGAACTAACGGATGAGTAATTACATGGATAGACATAAGTAGAACCTAAATGAGATAAATTACGCCTATTTTAGCGCAAAATAGTCTTCTCGACTGCAAAAAATGCATGCTCACCGCATTAATTCTTTGAATTGGTCTAAAATCACACTATCAGCTGCAAATATTAATTTTTTTGCAACAACACGCACCGGCAATGTTTAACATTTTATTTATTTTGGGCCCGCAGTAATGAAAACGTTTATCTTCACTTCGATACTACTTTTGTGTATTTGCCTACCGGTCCACAGTGAAACACTCGATATTCAAGTTATGGCTGACTTTGTTCCGCAAGATGGCGGTAACCCTGAAAATGAGGCCACCACCTTTTTGCTGGCTGCCGCAGCTGAATTAGGCGATGAAATCAGCCTACATTTTATACCTGCAAGCCGCTTAAGAGAGTGGCAACAATTAAGAAAAATGAACAATGTTTGCTTGTACAATAAATTAAAAACCCCAGAGCGTGAAGCTCATGCAGTGTTTAGCCAGTACCCTCTAATGGCATTTCCTTCAAATAAACTGGTGGTATTTAATAAGCCCACCATTCCAGACGCCATTACCCTACTACAAGCTATCTATTACTATGACTTAACAATTGGCGTCACTAAAGGTCGTTCATACTCAGAAGAGATTGATAAGTTTGTCCGTTTAAATGATGAGCACTTTTTTATACTCGACGGGGCAACAAATGCATCAAGGCTCGGGCAAATGTTATTTCAAAATAAAATTGATGCCGTTTTAGAATACCAAACTGTATTTAGCAACCGTTATAAACGTTTCCCCGGTCTGAGTAGTATTCGTTACATCAGCCTTAAACCAGAAAAAGCCGCGGTGTTTGGTTATATTGCATGCTCACCAACAGAGGTCGGCAAACAAGCAATCGCACTGTTCGATAAAGCGCTTAAAACAGAAAAAGTACGCACTTTAATTAGTGATCGTTTAATGGCGCTATTTCATGAAGGTGAAAACACACAAATTGTAAATGCCTTCAATGCAGCGTTTGAGCACTAAGCCGATAAAATCTGCTCCATAACCCAACTTGTGTGTAATGCAGTTTCACCAGTTGATGGGTGGGGTTGCTGAGCATGAAAATAGTTCGCCATGTTTTCAACATGATATTGTTGAATATGTGCAGGGTTATCAATTACGAACTCTAGTTTGCCCTGTGCGTTGTTAAGCAAAATCGGTTTTTCGTCAAAAACACTAAAGCTAAGCTCGCCTTCACTGCCAAAAATCATCACATCATCAAAACGATTAGATGAAGCAAAGTTCCAGCTCCCAGTGCCTGTAACACCAGATTGATGCTGCCAGTGCGCGATAATAGCATCGAACGCAGAATATAAGCCTTGTTGATTAGCACATAAACCATGCACCTTATTAAAATCACCTAAAAGGTAAGCAAGTAAATCAAGACCATGGCTGGCTAAATCGTCAAAGTAACCTCCTCGTGCCACGTTTTGATCTGTGCGCCAGTTGTATTCACCCGACAAATCAAGAGCGTTAGGAGCTTTACTTAAATGCCAACTTACATGACGAGGCTTACCAATGGCACCTTGCTCAAGTAATTGTTTAACGTGATTAAAGCGTGGTAATGAACGGCGATAATAAGACACAAATAGCGGCTGTTTAGCCTCTTTAAATGCTGTAACAATGTCAAGGCTATCTTGATAACTTGGCGCCAGTGGCTTTTCGATACAACACGGTTTACCTGCCGCAGCAACCTCAAGAGCAAACGCTTTATGGCTATCTGGCGGCGTGGCAATATACACGGCATCAACACTGTTATCGTTAATGAGTTCGCTCGGCGATGCGAACACCTTTGCAACATTGTGGCGTTTAGCATAATCATGGGCTTTTTCTAAGTCGCGGCGTGTTACCCCAATAAGCGCAATACCTTCTGCTTGCTGATAAGCAGGGCCACTTTTCACTTCGGTTACAGCACCACAGCCGATAATGGCAAATCGCATTGGCTTATTCATTGCTAATCCTTTATTTTTAAGTACGTTACAAATTGCTGCTGCATGTAGCCGTTTATTTTTGCATGAGCAGGGCTCCAACCTGCTAAAAAGCGATAAAAATCGCTCCATGCGTAACACCAAAGCGCTCGCCAACTGCTAACAACATGCGCTGGGTTTACATTTGGTTGATAACGTTTTAGTGCCTGTGTGAGGGTGTCAAAATAGCGATTTAAATAGTCATCTGCAACTGATTTTAATGCCGTATCATTTAAGCAACTGCCTAAAAAATACATGACATCAATCACCCCAACACCCCTGCCTACATATTGAAAATCATAGCCAAGAACATGCTGGTTTTGTGGCGCAATAGCAAAATTGGCAAGCTTAGCATCACCATGAATTAATGTTTGGTAAGGTGACTCATTCAACGCAGTATCAATAGCGTGTGCCTGCGCTTTTAAACTTAAATCGCTCATACGCTTTAGCTCATCGGGCCGTGTTGCTAAATGCCAATAACTACCTCGCGGCCAAAGGCCATCGGCAGAGCTTGCTAAATGAAAAGCATGAAAGTGTGCAAGCCAGTTTATAATTGCTTGAATGTCGCTGTGTGTAGCACTTGCTTGCAGGTAGCCAAGTGCACTGAAATCACTAAATAGCAGTGCTTGCTTACTGCCCTCTTGGATTGCCTCAATACAGTGGATAGCCGCAGCTTCATGGGGTAATTGCTCAGCGTAATGCCTATACCAATTAAATTCGACTAAGTAAGATTGCCGCTTGCTGTAGCTCTGTAATGTTTGAAAAGTGAGAAGTAACAAATTGCCTAAGATCCATAACGCTCTGTAATTTATATAAACCGATGGCAATGGTAGGTGATATTGGCTATTGGTACAACGACCTATAAACAATAAAAAACCCGTGCTAAGCACGGGTTTTCGAAGATAAAGTCCTAATACTGCTCAGGACTTGCATTGTTGAATTACTCGTTTACCACACTTTTAAGTGGGTTTACTGGCTTTGCATTGTCATCCAGTAAGTTCATGTCAAAGTCAAACTCATCAACACGAATCGCTTTTTCACGTTTCTTGTTGTAATCAATCAGTTTTGCATACTCTTCTTCGTTGATAACACTTGCAACAAGTGCATTATCAAGCGTTTCTGCAAAACGAACACCCGGCTTAATAGTTTTAGCACGCAGTGCTTTTTTAACTTTTGCAAGTAAATCAAGGCACGCCATTTTCGCTTTGTACGCTTGCTCATTGATGTAATGACCATCACCTTCAATTGGATTAACCAAGTGAGTGATTTGCGCTTTAAATGCCGTATCCATTTGCGCTTGAGTGGCAAGTTCACGGATTAAATCATCGCTGATCTTAGGCATTTTCAATGAGTAGTTCATCGTAATGAAACGCATAAACTTACGAGTACCACTTGCAGGGAAGTTATCTAAGAACTTATGCAATGCTTCTTCAGCGCTTTGTAGTGCAAAGCGAGTCGCATAGTGGAAGTAAGGCGCAGCTTGCTCACGTTCACTGCTTGCTACTTTTTGCTCGTAATATTTAATTGATGCCATCGCCGCATACAAGAAGCTCATTACGTCGCCTAAACGTGCAGATAGCATTTCTGCTTGCTTAAGTTTGCCGCCCAGTACCAATAACGAGAAGTCAGCGTAAACTGCAAGTTTTGCAGATAGTTTGTGCGCTGCTTTTTCGTAAGCACGTACTTCTGGTAGTGACGATTTAGCACCCGCAGTAAACGGTAATACACCTAAACGGAAAGCTCGTAAGCTGTTAGCTACGCTGTAACCCACTGTTTTACGTAAAATGCTGTTAAATTCTTTATCTGCATTTTTGTCTTCGCTGTGGATAGACTCAACCATAGATTGCAGGTAAGGGTGACAACGCATTACACCTTGACCAAAAATCATAAGGTTACGAGTAAGAATGTTTGCACCTTCAACCGTGATTGCGATTGGTTGTGCAACATAACCACTAGCTAATGTATTTTGCGGACCATTTTGAATTGCTTTACCTGCTTGAATATCCATTGCTGAATCAAGCACGTTACGACCAATTTCTGTCATGTGGTATTTCGCAATCGCAGTGACGACAGATGGTTTTAAGCCCATGCCTAAACCTTCTGTTGTTAATACACGCATTGCTTCTTGAAGATAAGTTTTACCTGCGATATCAGCAAGCTTCTCTTGAATACCTTCGAATTGACCAATCGCCAGACCAAACTGCTCGCGTACTGCTGCGTACTCAGAAGCACCTTTAAATGCTACCTGTGATGAACTAACACCTAGTGCCGGTAACGAGATACCACGGCCTGCACCTAAACAGCTAACCAGCATCTGCCAGCCACGGCCGATGTTCTTTTGACCACCAATGATGAAGTCCATTGGTACAAATACTTTTTCACCGCGAGTCGTACCGTTGTAAAAACGGATACCCATAGGATCATGACGATTACCAAGTTCAACACCAGGGTGATCTTTAGGAATTAGCGCACAGGTAATACCGAGGTTTTCTTTGCCACCGAGCAAACCATCAGGGTCAACTACTTTAAATGCTAAACCTAATACTGTCGCAATTGGCGCAAGTGTGATGTAGCGTTTGTCCCAGGTAATTTCTAAACCTAATACTTCTTCGCCATTAAAGTGACCACGTTTAACAACACCGATATCTGGAATACCACCCGCATCTGAACCCGCTTCTGGGCTAGTTAGTGCGAAACATGGAATATCACGACCATTTGCAAGACGCGGTAAGTAGTGTTCTTGTTGCTCTTTAGTACCAAAGTGAAGTAATAGCTCACCTGGGCCTAATGAGTTAGGAACCATCACGGTTACCGCAACCGCAGAACTCTTAGTCGCGATAGTCGCAACGATTGTTGAGTTTGCATATGGGCTGAATTCTAAACCGCCGAATGATTTAGGAATGATAAGCGAGAAAAAGCGCTCTTTTTTCAAGAAATCAAGAATGTAGTCAGGAAGATGAACACCATTTTGAATTTCAGAATCATCAATCATTGATAATAATTCTTTCACTGGGCCATCTAAGAATGCTTGCTCTTCAGCGCTCAGCTTAGCTGCTGGCACGTCACGAAGTGCATCGAAATCAGGTTTACCTTGGTAGATTGAACCTTCTAACCAAACATCACCCGCATCTAACGCTTCTTGTTCTGTAATTGAAATACTAGGTAATACTTTTTTTAATTTTGTACGTAAGCTCATAATAAACTCATCCGACCAGATAGTAATACCTACATTACGTCATAAAATAAGCAATAGATCAATTGGTCCAACCAGTTTTTTTAACATTTTTTTATATTTATTTTTTCTTTGCATGCTAAGCACTTGAATACAATGGGTTTACACGTGTAAGCTCAAACGCTATTTTTTATCCCAAAATGGTTAACAACTAATGGCTGACAATAAAAAGCCCAACTAAAAAGTTGGGCTTAGGTGTAAATGCTGAAGGAATGCTTTATAGCTCATCCTCGATAGGGAATAACGAAATAAACCACACTTGAAAGCGTCGCCAAGAAGAAGTTTGTGGCTCTTCATCAAATTGCTCATTACTCACTGTGTCGAGCCAAACTAAATCATCATCCTTTAAATCAACTTTCCAAGCATACTCAGCCATATCAGTATCAACCCACTTTGATAGTGATCGGCTTAATTTAGAGCTGTTGATCAATACACCCATTTCAGTATTTAAATCAAGTGAGCGAGGGTCAAGGTTCATGGTACCGACAAAGATCTTTTCATCATCAAAGGTCATGGTTTTTGCGTGTAGGCTTGCTTGTGATGACCCAGTAACCTTACGCCCTGCTTTGCGCTTAACGGCCATCAAGTCACTTGGCTTTAATTCCCAAAGTTTTACCCCTCCAGAAATTAAATCTTTGCGGTACTTTTTATATCCTGCATGCACAGCTGAGACATCCGTGGCGGCTAGTGAATTTGTTAGCACAGTAACGTTAACGCCCTGCCGCACCCAGTTTGTTAGCAACTTAACGCCTTGCTCTTTGGGAATAAAGTAAGGCGAAATGATAATAACTCTTTGCTGTGGTTGCCCAAGTCTTTTAAGTAAACGTGGCGACATATTTGACGACTTTTCACGTACATCATTTAAAACCTTATCAGGATGGTCAAAAAACAGCTCTGAGGTTTGCCAGTCAAATGTAATTTCGTCATCAAGCAAGCGTTTAACAAACTCGCTTTCATGCAGCTGCTGAACATAATTGCTCTGTCGGTTTTGTTCAACATAGCTCGACAATGTTTTAGTGATATCTATGAGTGATTGTTCATCACGTTTACCGTGTAAATCTTCAACTGGGTAAGACAATTGATGATTCCAATATAAATCAAATGCTTTTGATGCATTTGGAACAATTTCACCAACACTCATAACATCTAAATCAATAAACTCAGAATGATCTTCAGCCGAAAAGTACGCATTACCAATGTTTCGCCCACCAGTAATAAAAATACGATTATCGACTATAAAGCTCTTATTATGCATGCGCCTAGAAAGCTGTCTAAAGTTGGTAATAAAGCCGAGCGCCCTAAAACGACGGTTAGGGAATGGATTAAATAATCGAACTTCAATATTTGGATGTACAGCCAGTGCGGCTAAATCAAGCTCACTGTCGGCTTGCGATAAGTCATCGAGCAACAAGCGAATTCTTACCCCCCTATCTGCGGCTTTTAATAAAAAGGCCGTAAATAAAATGGTGGTTTGCTGCCTGTGGTATAAATAGTACTGCACATCAATGGTGTGCTCTGCAGAATCAATGAGCGCCAACCTAGCTACAAAGGCATCGACCCCATCTGCTAAAGGATAAAACCCTGATAACCCAGGATGATTATTACCCACTGCATCTCCTATGGTACTGGGTGTATCTGCTGCAATGGCATAGCTTGGTTGAATGGACTCTCGTGAAGGTAATTGCGCGCAGCCCGCGGTGATTAAAATGAGTACTGCACAAAAAAGTGATTTTGAAGAGTCTATTATCATGGCTTCCTACCAATGACCGTGTGATACACGTATCTGCTTTGTTATAACCCTAATAAATGAAGGGGTTAAAAGCAAATAAAAACTCGTAAGTATGGGGATTAATTAGAACAATTAAACGAAGGAAAAATTGTTAAGCACGCATGCTTAAGAGCAAGTAATTACGCTACTTGCTCAGTGATATCTGCAATTTCGATCAGTTTGCGATTAAGAATTTTTTTACAACAACCGCAACACTTGCCGCACTGGCTACCCACTTGCAGCTCTTTTGATAAATCGCGCATTGTCATAGCGCCATCATCAATTGTTTGTTCGATTTTTTTATCAGTCACACCATGACATAAACAGATATACATGAATGCAAACCACTCTCATTTCTCTTGATGGTCAGCATATTAATCTAAACGGTAATAGTTCGCAATAGTGTTATAGGCAATATTTGCATAACTTTTATACTGAAATTTCATAAATGGCACACAGCTAAAAATTTTCCCTTATGATTTGGGCAGTTAGTTAAAGGCGAGTAAAGAAAAATTTTTAACTTTTTTGAGGGGTGGTTAGTGTTGCAGTTGAAAGAAAAAGAGAGGATGGCTCAGATACAGAGCATTAGGCGATGAAAAAACAAAGAACCCAACACTTCAACAACTGGAAAAACACGCGCCTTGATTATGGGAAGAGCAACTCGTCCTTAGCTGCTTTTAAAAGTTCATCCCATCCCTCAGGTGGATGACCAGAATTTAACATCTTTTCGAATACTTTGTAGGCATCGGTTTTACTACCGTATGCACGTTTATTATTTTCATCATTGACCCATGCATAAACGATGATTTTTGACCCTAAATGATATCGAAAAAACAAACGGTATTGTTGGAAGAACTTTGCTCGAAACCAGTGCTTGTTATCATCACCTAATGTGCTTCCTTGACGAAACTCAGGGCTGGTAGGATCGTGCGGTATTAGTTCAAAGATTAACCGTTGAATAGCGGCTAATCGTTTCGTGGCATTTTTTTTAAGGTAGCCCTTTGGATCTTTATTCCGAAGAGCCTCAACTTGAACTTTAAGGCTTATGTATTGCTCTTTAAACAATGGATGAGTGTAAAGTGTCCAACCATTTACGACCATTGGTATCGTTTTTTGCAAACTTACTCGTCCTCATCCAATAACGGAGCATCTAAATCGATTTCAACACCTTCAATCAACACATCAACGTTTTCTCGCATACTTGCTGATAACGGTTCTATTCTTTCAGGATGAGCCTGCATATCACGCGCTATGAATGATAAAAACTCGCCAAGTACAGGATCGCTTTCTTGCACTGCTGCACGCGAAATAACAACGCTGCCATCAGATTGAATCGTGTATTTAATTTTATCTTTTTTACCTAAGTGCAACGCCTTACGAACAGGGCTAGGCACCGTAGTTTGAAAACGGTCTGTCAATGTTGATTCAGTTTCTAAAGCAACTTGTGCCATAACAACCTCTGTCTTTTATTTGCTTCATTAGCTTTGATTTTAGTACGAACGAACAGGCAATGCAAATGCATTACCCTTTAAAAATGAGCTAGAAAATACTCAAGTTGCTTAATGCTGTAAGGGGGGACTTGTCTAGACCTCAGCTAGCTGAGTGTGCGCTCATTCCCTTACGGTGTAACATGATACAAAGCACCTGCAAACTCTAATCGTAGTAGCCTAGCCATCCTTGCACGTATCAATCTTGGTTAGTTAATAACTAAAAATTAGGCTTCAATATGCTAAAGGGCAAAAAGAAAGACCTGAGCCTGTTGGCTACTCGTTATGATAAATAAACCATTTTTAAATAACACAACAAAGCCAACCCTTTAGTTGGTAATAAAGCACTGCGTTTGCTATTTTACGTCTAACACTAAATCAGTAATCGAGGACACATGGAAGCGCCTACTTTTGAATTAACCCGTGATAACTTTAACTCAATCTTTTTTCAGACTTTCATAAAAACGAAAGTGCAACCTGAAATACCTATCATAAGATGCGCAGTGCCTTTACCGAAAGCACAGAAATTCAAGGCAAAATTAATTACTGCCGTTATTTTCATTATTGCATGTCACCTTGTTTGGAAAACACAATCCGGTGCAGGTGCAATTGCCGCTGTGGTCATTACTTATCTTAGTTATTTTTTAATTCAGATGTTTATTGCCAATAAGCGTTATTTCATCCATGAATCTCCCTTGTGCGAAATTAAAATAAACAAAGAAGAGGTTTACCTGCCTGCACTTTTATTCGATGACAGAAAAGCACGAACACTTAAAAGAGAAGATTTACTTAATGTTGAGGCCGTATGGAATTTTACACGCACCAAAAGCGGCTACGATATTAACGATCCACAACCTAGGCGTGCCTATCTATTTTCTGTTATTTTTAAAACTCGCTATGGTGATTCAATTCCTTTAAATGACTGGAGCTTAGAACATCCTGAGCTTTTCAAGACACTTGTTGAGTATGATTACCCAGTCACTATGATCAGAACAGCCAAACGCGGGTCACCAATAACAGTTCACATAAAATGGTTCTTCCTATTTACCTTTATATGTACTCTCATCTACTCACTTATAAAGTATGTAATTTAGCGGACTTATAAATATGCAATTGGCAAAGTAACTGCGAACAAGCGCTTTGCCTTAAACTTACGCTTTATTGTTAAACAGCATACCAGAGTGATTACTAGACGTAGGAGCAAACAAAGAGTTTATCATCGTAGAAACATTACTTTTTACGGCAAGCTGGACTGCATTTATTTCTTCATCAAGTTGTTTATTAAGCTCTAGTAACTCACTTTCTCGTTGTTCTGGAGCTAGGTCTTCGTTACTTTTTAAACTATTAATCTTATTTTGTAACTCCTTTATTTTTACTACTATCTCTTGTTGTGTTTGTGATGTCTTTGGTTGAGCCTCAACTTCCGGTTCAGAATCAACGCCCGCTTCTTGTTGTTTAGAGCCTTGAAGGTTTGTTGCTCTTTCACTTGCTGGGTTTAGCTCATTTTTATTTTGCTGATCTAATAATGGCTCTTTTAGGAATGAAGATGTGTACGAAGTTAGCTGCATAGTTTTCCTATCGTTAATTTTTTGGCGTTTAGCTATAAACTTTTTAAAATCAAACTAGATGCACGATCCGTACCCATTTGGAACCCAAAAGCCATTATACGGCTAAATATGTCAAATCCTCTAAAGTTAGCGTTATTAAACTTTAACTTTTGAATCCTCACTTCAAATAAACCAACACTAAAGAACTACTTTTTAACTTTTAAACAACCTTTTTTGATCTTTTTTTAAACACCGCCCGTACGCCTTATTGAAGTGGACACGTCGTAACGTCCGAACATACAAAGATATAAGGAACAACGATGAAATACATACTCCTGGCTAGCAGCTTACTTTTTCTCACCGCGTGTAGCGATGATGATGACGATAATACCGAAGTTGTTACCCCTCCCCCAGTTCAAGAATTCACTCCAAGTAAAACCTATTCTGTAACTTTAAGTGGCAAACAAGAAGTGCCAATGAATGACTCAATGCAAACAGCGACTGCAACGGTAGAGCTTGACGAAAGTTTAATGCAATTTCGTGCAACACTTGATGCAAGCTCAGTCGAAGGTTATAGCGCAGCACACATCCATGACGGCGATTTAGGCGCTAATGGTGATGTTGCTTTTGCATTTGAAGCCACTACCGATGGTATGTATGAAGTCGCAATTACCGACCTTGATGAAAGTCTAATTACTGATTTAATGGATGGCGATTGGTATATAAACCTTCATACAGAACAGTACGCAAACGGCGAGCTTCGTGCGCAAATTGTGCCAGATACAACGAGTATCATCACGTTTGTTTTAAATGGCGATCAGCAAGTGCCTATGAACGACAGTGGCGCAATGGGTTATGGCTATGCATCTTATGATAGCGCCACGACAGAATTACGGCTTCGCGCGGTGACTATGGGTGTTGATGACGCAACAGCAGCTCATATCCACACGGGTAAATTAGGCTCAAATGGTGACGTATTCGTAACTTTAGAGCAAGACGACGAACTCATGACTGACTGGGTTGTACCAGAAGATACCATGATTGACAGCGACACTCTGGCAGTACTTTTAGACGGCGGTCACTATGTTAATGTTCATACGCCTGAATTTGCCGGTGGCGAAATTCGCGGCCAAATCTTAACAGACAACTATGCAGTTGCGACCTTTGACTTAAGTGGTAATCAAGAAGTGCCTATGGTCAGCACCATGGCTGATGGTGATGGTTATGCCCTTGTTGATACAACAGACTACAGCGTAGAGCTTACTGTTGTAACATCAGGCTTAGACGATGCAAGTGCTGCGCATATTCATACAGGTCGTATCGGGACTAATGGCGATGTATTAGTGGCTCTTGAACAATCAATGGACGACAGTAACGTCTGGATGACACCAAGCAACACACAAATCAACGCGGATATTTTTGCATTGCTGGCTTCTGGCGGTCACTATGTCAATGTTCATACACCTGCTAATGCTGGCGGCGAGCTTCGTGGGCAAATCCTAACCAGTAACTATGGTTTTACGAGCTTTAAACTAAGCGGTGAGCAAGAAGTTCCTGCAGTCGAATCTGATGCAAGTGGTGAAGGCTATGCATTAATTAACATGGATAACTATGGCTTAGAGCTATTAGTAAACACAATGGGTGTTGATGATGCGACAGGTGCACACATTCATACTGGACGAATTGGCACCAATGGCGACGTTCTAGTAGCGCTTGAGCAGTCAACAACTGATGCAAGCATGTGGATGACGCCAGCAAATACCATGATCAACGCAGAGATATTTGAGGTACTTGCATCAGGCGGCCATTACGTTAACGTACATACACCTGCTAACACGGGTGGCGAAATTAGAGGTCAGATCCTAACAGATAACTATCAACTCGTTACTTTCCCACTCAGTGGAATGCAAGAAGTTCCAGCGGTTGATTCGATGGCATCAGGTAGTGGTTATGCATTAGTTAACATGGATAACTACCATTTAGAATTAAGAGCGTTAACCGAAGGTGCGAGTGACGCCACTGCTGCTCACGTTCATACGGGTCGTATAGGCACTAATGGCGACGTACTTGCAGCGTTAGAGCAATCAAGCGATAACATGAACCTGTGGCAAACACCTGAAAATACCATGATTAATGCAGATATTTTTGCAGTACTTGCATCAGGTGGTCATTACGTTAATGTGCATACTCCTGCTAACCCAAGTGGCGAACTTCGCGGTCAAATCCTTACCGACAACTATGTGTTTGTCACCTTTCCGCTAAGTGGTGAACAAGAAGTACCTGCGGTCACAACGGATGCGTCTGGCGATGGTTATGCGCTAGTGAATACCAATGATTACAGTGTTGAGTTGCAAGTGCTTACATCAGGTGTAAGCGATGCAACTGCTGCCCATATTCATACCGGTGTAGCAGGTGAAAATGGCCCTGTGTTAGCTCCACTTGTACAAGACAGTGATGATATGAATCGCTGGATGAGTAGCACAGGCTTAATGATAGACGCCGATATCTTTTCAGTTTTAGCTTCAGGCGGTCATTATGTAAACATTCATACGCCTGCAAACCCAAGCGGTGAGATTCGAGGCCAAATTCAATAATTTTATAAAATCAGAGGCCAATATTTTTGGCCTCTTTTACTTACCTTTCAAGCTCAATTAATTTCACAATAACATCCCTCGGCGTCTGAATTAATAAACTGGCTATTAAAACCCGCTCGTAAGTTTGCAATTACTAACTCAACAAAGCCATTCTGACTTGAACACGCGAGTCCTTTTGATAATGGCCCTGCATACACAAGCTGTTGATTTTCAGAAACAAGTACTGCGGCAGGTTGAGCGGGTAATATTGCAGCAACCGCAGATGTTGGTTTAAGTTTTATTACTTCAATACCTTGCTCTGCTGCATAGCTGCTAAGGCTTGTTATGTGCGGTTGTGAGCGCTCTGAGCATACACAGGTATTTTCATCAATAATGTACAAGGTATCTGTATGGGTGATGCCAAGTCCCATACTTTGTTGAAATGTAGTCAGCCAGTTAGCTGTTGCCAGCTTTTTATCTGGATCAAAGGTGCTTGCTTGTTGAGAATAAGCAAATACCAAGGCTAATGCCACAGAGGCAACCCAAAGTAGAGTTGCCATTATCAGCCATTTGCTATTTGAATTTAGCAATACCTTGCTCCAGTACATCGATACTTACATCAATTAACTGTACGCGATCGGTGAGTTTTTCAATCATCAGATTATCGTTGGCTTGGTTAGCAATTAAGGCTTGTGAATTCTCGGCTATAGCACGCGTATTACCCGCTTGATTTTGCACTACATGTGCAACCGATTGTGAGCTACTTGCAGCAACATTCACCTGCTCTGTCATCTCGGTAATTTGCAGTTTCATCTGCGAACTAATGGCCGACAACTGCTCTATAAGCGCAACACTACCCTGCATCGACTTAGTTGATGAGGCGCTGTTTTGCATCAAGCTTTCAAGCGTATTGGTGATTTTATCTGTGGTGTTTTTGCTGCGTGTTGCTAAGTTTCTCACTTCATCAGCCACCACTGCAAAGCCGCGACCTTGTTCTCCAGCACGCGCAGCTTCAATTGCAGCGTTTAGTGCAAGTAAGTTTGTTTGCTCAGCAATTGACGATATTTCATTGAGTAATTCTGAGATATGCGAACATGCACTCACCAGCTGGCTAATATTTTGGTCAGCCTCTTGAAGGTTATTAGCAAGCTCCGCCGTTTTGCTGTCGGTATTCGCCACTTCATTGAGTGCCTCAGTGGCACTTAAATGGAGCTGCTCAAACTGTGTTTGTAGTTCATTACTTTCTTGTTCAACATGGGCAAAGCCTTCGGCAACTCGTTCACCTGACTGCGCGATATCCGTCGATAACTGCTCACGATGAAGTGCTTGCTCATGTAACTCGTCGTGTACTTCAAGTAATTGTTTAGACTGATTTTTTAAAACACTACTTTGGCTTTGAACATCACCTATCACACTCGATACAAAACCCAGTAAACGGTTAAAACCCGCTACAGCTTCACTGTGACTATCATCCGCTCTTAAACTAATATTAATGCTGTTTTCGTCGGCCATTATCTGCTCTGTCGTTGTGCTTAACGATAAGCCAGAACTACGTTCGCGGTGAAGGGTTTTAGCAATGTAACCCGCTACAATTGCTTCAACAATGGCATACACAGCATGGATAAGTACGGTGCTAAAGTACAACCTGTCTGGGTCAAAAACATATAAGCCAACTTCGTTGATCTGTAAAAAATAAAAGCTCAAATGGTGAACGGCCACAAAAGCAAGTGCAGTTATAAACACGCGCCATTCAACAAACATGATCAATACGGCCATTAAAATGAAAATTTCAAAATGTACTTCAATGAGGCCGTAGCTTTGTTGGATGTGTAAAAACGAAAACATCATGCAACCGGCAGCAACAACGTGGGCTGTTAATTTGCTCGTTGGGTATTGATGGAGCATCCAAAGTGGTAAAGACAGCAATAATAAACCCGTTACCACACCGGTAATTAGGGTCGAATAGATAAAGCCTAAAACCAAAGACTCAACAAACAATAAAAGGAACAAATAAGTAAAAAGGCGGCGCACACTCGTCATAGATAAAGCCTTAATTATTAAATAATTTACAAAAATACAATTAATCGAGCCAATACGGTTCGAACCGCATCGTGGTTCACTTTATTAATTGCAATAATGCTCTAAATTGATCGGTCCCTGCTTTTTCTAGCCATTGAAATATCACACTTTCTGCACAGGTAATAATAGCACCTGCTGCCAATAGCTGCTTAATTGCTAACTCTTTGTGTTTTTCGTTGCGTGATGCAATGGCATCTTCAACCACAAACACCTGATAGCCATTAGCAATTAAGTCTAAACAGGTTTGCAGTACACACACATGCGACTCTGTACCCGTCACCACTATTTGCTGACGGTTAAAGTCAGCCAGTTGACGGGTAAATTGCGCCTCTTGGCACGCGCTAAAATGTATTTTGTGATAGCAATTATTACCATTTATGAAGGGTAAAAGCTGTTCACTACTTTTACCTAACTTGGTTGGGTTTTGTTCAGTAAATAAATACGGAATGTCTAAAGCTTTAGCTGCATTTATCAACTTTTCGGTGTAATTAACAGCTTGGCCAAAGTCGCTTATGACAGGCTCAAGCCCTGCTTGAAGGTCAATAATTAATAACAAGGCATGATTCTTTTGACTTATAAATGAATGACGCATAACTTTCCCTTAGGTTGCCTATGGGCTATTTATAGCACAGCTAACACTATGTTGTACCTTAATTAAACATTTACTAATTTATCTTTTCAGCTGACTCAATAACATTCATAATTGTGCTATATTTTGTTAAAAATTATATGCAAATAATAATTTAGGGTTAATCAGTCGGTGCCTAAACTTTTTCTTTTGATATTCAATTTGCTGTTCTTCACGCTCACCTTTTCAGTGAATGCACAAAACTATGCTTTGCAAATGCAGCGGATCTCTACAGATGAAGGGTTAACCCAAGGTAGTGTAACTAAAATCGTGCAAGATGATTTAGGCTTTATTTGGGTTGGCACTTATCAAGGCTTGAACAGATATGACGGCTATCAAGTAGCCGCTTTTGCTGGCGAATATATGCTTGATCAACGACAGATCACTTTTATGACTAAAACCAGTGATGGCAAGATTTTTGTGAGTACTGAGTTTTCAGGTGCTTACTTCATAAACCCAAAAACACTCAGTGTCGAAAAAGTCTATTCAGGAAAACTAACCCCTGAAGATGTTTATTTTTCCCCTATTCTTGCACTCGAAGAAGATGACAGCCATTTCTTTTTCGCAATCAATCAGCACCTTTATTCTTACCATAAGCAAACCAAAAAGTTTTTGCATGAGTTTTCAATCGATAAGCAAGATGACTTTATTCGTGCTTTAGCTCTGCATGATAATTTTTTATACATTGGAACAACCGCAGGACTTTTTTCAAAAAACTTAGTGGATGATCATGTTTCTCGTATTGAGCTTGCTGATGAAAATAAATTAAATAACGATAATAAAAACGCAAAATTTTTGCACCTTGATCCTCAATTAGGTCTGTTAGTTGGTACAGTCGAAGGAATGTACAACATTCCATTTAATGCAGATAAACTCCTCGCAGTAGATAAAACCAAACTATTGGTTCCTGAATTAAATATTTGGGATTTCGCATCTAGTAAATTTGGTGAGTATATTGTCACTGAAAAAGGCTTATTCGAATTTAATAGGGAAACTCTATCTGCCGAATTTATTTTGAGCTATGAGCAAAGTAAATTTTTAATGACCGACAATACAATTGTCGATGTGATGATTGATAAAACAGGATTGCTATGGCTTGCTTCTCGTTCGCAGGGAGTTTTTACATGGTCCACCTTAGCAAGACGTTTTAAGCATATCGAATCAACGTCTACTTCTGGTAATGTCAACAATAGTGTTTGGGCGGTATTGCAAGACAACGAAAACATTATTTGGATCGGCACCGAAAATGGCATGCTGAAGTATAACCAATTAACAAACTCCATCAGCCCTTACCTAGTTAATGACGATATAAAAGCCTTTCATGGAGAACATGCTGTATATGGCATTGCACAGGCAGAAATAGAACCATCTGAACGCTTTCTGTGGCTTATGAAGTACAGAGGCTTAGCGCTCTTTGATAAGATCAGCGGTGATTTAGTGCCTTTAAAAGGCAGTAAAGAAGTGATTAATATATTAGAAAATGAGCCAAGTTGGGGCTTTCATACTTTAGGTTCAGATCAATTTGCATTTATTACTCAAGAAAACTTTTATCGCTACAATGGTAAAACAGGTGAATTACGAACTATTAAGGGACTAAAAGAACAAGTCGATATTATCAATGCGCACTCTTTTTTAAAGCCACTCTCGAGTCACCCTAACGACTATTTGTTAAGTATGTCTGGCCATTTGTATCGTTATAATGAGCAAACTGAAAAATTGACACTTGTTTATCAAGTCGAAAACTTTAATCCACTCACATTTTCTGTGATTGATGATTGGGTTATTGACCACAATGATACACTTTGGCTGGCTTCATCTAACGAAGGGTTAATTGCTGTTGACTCTCACTCCTACGCTATTAAACATCGCTTAGGCACTCAATCTGGTCTCAATGCAAAATCAGTGTATGGCTTACAAATCGACCGCTTTGGTTTTTTATGGGCTAGTTCGCAAAATGGCCTGTATAGAATTGATTTAAGTTCAAGAAGTGTCAATTCGTATTTTATCCGTGATGGCCTTTCAGCTAATGAGTTTAATGTTGATGCCGATGCAACGCTAGACAATGGCCAAATTGGCTTTGGTTCGACAAGGGGCTTATTGTTAATCGCACCTGAAGACTTTTTAACTTCACCAACAGAATTAGATGCGATAAATACTGAAATTACTCATGTTTCTTTGCTCTCTCGCGAGCTGAACTATCATCCATACAAATATATCAATAACCCTCTTCAAATGACTGCTGAAGACATCGGTCTTGAGGTTAGCTTTTCTAACTTTGATACTATCAATAAGGATAAAACAACTTATAAAGTAACTTTAGAGGGACCAACGTCATTAAATTACGACAAATTAACCACTAACAAAGTATTTTTTACCAAGCTACCTCCCGGACAATATATCTTGTCTGTTGCTTCTAACTCCGAGAGCTCCAAAGTCAGTTCAGCAACAAGACAACTACAGTTTAATATTGCCTATGCGCCTTGGTCTTCACCAGTTGCGATAACAGGTTATGTGCTGCTCATTTTTGCCATACTCTTTTTCTTTTTTTGGCAATACAGAGCACGTCAACAAGTACTGAATAAAGCGCATGCTGATGTTGTTAAATCGCAACAACAAACTGAATTAGCACTGAGCAGTAACAAAAGTGGGGTATGGGAAGCCAATTTAAGCCAGCAAACGCTTTTAAATAATCGCTTTGTGACAGAGCTGGGTTACCACAAGAGTAACGAGAGTTTAGCCCTCATTGAGTTCCTTGATTTTATTCATCCAGCAGACCGTAGTGCCTACTTAAACCATTGGAATGCCTTTGCAAAACAATCAAATCAAGAACAATGGAATATCACCTACCGTTTAAATCATCAAAATGGTAAGTGGTTATGGTATCAGGACATTGGCCGTGTCGTCGAAGTTGATGAAGCAAATAAGCCAATAAAAGTAACAGGTATCTATACCAACATTACCGAACAAAGAGCAAATGCACTACAAGCAAGTGTGCTCGGTGAAGCTTTCAGCCAGATAAATGACTGGCTTTTAATTTTAGACAGCCAGTTAAAACCATTTTCAGCAAATACAAGCTTCAGTGATACATTTGCTATTACAGGCAATATAACTGATCTAACAATTAAGGACTTTGTTCGCACAATAGGTAGGGCTCAGTTCTTAAGATACATCAATGTGTTAAAAACATTAAAACCAAAACAAAACTGGAAAACAGAAGCTTATATACACACTCAAAAAAATCCATCCCACCCTGTTCATATCAGTGTTACTGCAGTTGCGAAAGATAATCAAGCGATTAGTCATTATGTGATTGTTATTTCAGATCTTACAGAACAAAAGCGTGCTGAAGATGAGTTACGTTATTTAGCGAATTACGACCCATTAACGGGCTTACCAAATCGTTCATTAATGCATTCAAAAATCAATAATTGTATAAATCATTCTAAAAAGCATAACAAGTTAGCAGCCTTGTTATTTATTGATTTAGATAAATTTAAGCCAGTGAATGACTCTTTTGGCCATGCTGTTGGTGACCAATTGCTGTGCAATATTACGCAACGTGTAAGTTTACTTTTACCTAATAATGCAACGGTTGGTAGACAAAGTGGCGATGAGTTTTTAGTGTTAGTCAAAGATCTTCATTCGCCTCAAACGTTGAGCGAATTAGTTAAGCAACTTACACAAGAATTAGCAAATAAAGTCATTATTGACGATTTTTCTATCAATATTTCAGCCAGTATTGGGGTTGCACTCTATCCTTTTGATGCTAAAACAGCTGATGAGTTAATACGCAATTCTGATATTGCCATGATGCATGCCAAACAATCTGGGCGGAACAATTTCAAATACTTTACCGAGCAGATGAATAACCAGCTCACTAAAAAGTTATTACTCGAAAATGCGTTAAAAGATGCCTTTAAAGATGATGAGCTTTTTAATAATTATCAGCCAATTGTTAATGCTAAAACGAAGCAAATTAATGGTGTTGAATTATTAATGCGCTGGAAGACAGAACAAGGTTTTATTTCACCTGCTGAGTTTATCCCTATTGCAGAAGAAATTGGTTTAATCGATGTACTTACAGAACAGGCTTTAAATCGAGCTTTAACAGAATTGCAGCCAATTTTAAGATCAAACCCTCGTTTTTACCTTTCTTTAAATGTATCGCCAACGCACATATTAAAGGCGAACTTAACCGAAAGACTCTTGTTGATCCTGAATAATTTTCGCATTAAGCCTGCGCAATTGCGCTTAGAGATTACTGAAAACACATTACTAGAAGACAAAGATAAAGCCTCAAAGCAGCTACGAAAGTTAAAAAATGCGGGTTTTAAACTATTACTTGATGACTTTGGTACCGGATATTCTTCACTGACTTACCTCAGTCAGTTTCCAATTGACGTCATTAAAATAGACCAAAGTTTTGTGCGCAATATTGGGCATGATCGAAGTAACGAATCAATTATCAAAACAATCCATGCGTTATCCGCTAATTTAGGCCTTTATTGTATTGCCGAAGGCGTTGAAACTATTGAGCAAATTAAATTTTTACAACACATGGGCTGTGATGACTTTCAAGGTTACTACTTTGCAAAACCTATGCTTTCTGAAGACCTACTTGCAGAACAAAACTTGCAATCTATTGTTGCTCGTTTAAAAGAGCTTTAAGCCATTTGTTTAAACACGCATATAATTGGTCTTTATTAATTGGCTTTGAGATAAAATCATCCATGCCAGCAACAAGGCAACGCTGCTGATCCTCTTCAAATGCATTCGCAGTGATGGCAATGATTATAGCCTGACCATACAAGTGCGGGTTCTGTTTTATTTCTTTTGTACATTGATAGCCATCCATATTTGGCATTTGGCAGTCCATAAGGATAATATCAGCTTGATAACTCTGCAGTATCTCAAGTGCTTCAAGGCCGTCATTTGCTTGTTTGAGATTACACTGAGTAAAACGCAGCATCTTTTTCAATACAATTTGATTAACAGGGTTATCTTCAACTAGTAAGATATTCAAACCTGCTAATTGGGGAGTCGCAGTACTTTGGTTATCCACTGAGGCTGAATTACTAATAATTACAGGCATCGTGATGGTGAACTCACTACCAACGCCTTCTTGACTTGTTAGCTTAAGCTCCCCTGCCATTAACTCAATAATTCGCTTACTAATGGTTAGCCCAAGTCCCGTTCCGCCATATTTACGTGTGGTAGAAATGTCGGCTTGAGTAAACTCGGTAAACAGTTTTGCCTGCTGCTCACTTGAAATCCCGATGCCTGTATCACGAATGCTGATCTGCATTCGGTCATTAACCATAGTACAGCTCATGGTAATGTCGCCCGACTCTGTGAACTTGCCGGCATTACTCAAAATATTATTTATAACTTGGCTAAACCTTAAAGGGTCTAAACTGATACAACTTGGTACAGAGTCACTAATGTTAAGCTTAAACGTCACCCCTTTTTTTACGCTTGTACTACTAAACACCTTGGCAATTTGTTCAAGTAACTTAGTTATTTCAACTGCACGATACTCTAATTTTAAAGCACCCGCCTCTATTTTGGAGAAATCTAAAATATCATTTAAAATCAGCAGTAAGTTATTCGCACTTTGATGGATCATCACTAACTCTTCGTGTTCTTCTTCTGCTAAATCTTTATTATCTAGTAACAGCTGAGTCATCCCTAAAATACCATTTAGCGGAGTTCGAATTTCGTGACTCATATTAGCCAAAAACTGAGATTTAGTGCGGTTAGCATTATTTGCAGCCCGTACAGCTTCAACCAACTCATTGGTTTTATCATCAACCTGTTTTTCTAGTTGTGCATTAAAGTCTTTCAGTCTTACGTTTAGTAATTCATTTTCGTGGTTCGCTTGATGTAGACGATTGAAGCTCAGTGCGAGCTTATTCGCAAGGCTGGAAAATTGTGATTGCAAGCGGCTCACTTCTAACCAAGTTTGCGGTAAATACGTGTCAGTATCAGCATTTTCTGGCTCAAATTTATCAATTTGTTCAGCAAGTTTGCGTATCGGTGTTGTGAGCCAACGACTTAGTTGAGTGATAAAAACGCTTGTCAGTAAAATAATAAAAATGATCATAACCAATGATTGTCCCCATGCATTTACAGCGACATCATTCGCGTGTTTTCGGTTTAGCATGGTCATAACCATCCAATTATGGTCAGCTAAGCGCGCTTGCTTAGCATAATATTGCTGCTCATTTTGTGCATCAAATATGATAAAACGCTCTTCATTCGCAAATGAATCAATCTCTTCATTGCTTAGTTGTTGCATCTCTTTAAAATCATCGATGGTGCTAAACACAACTTTATTAGCCGCATCGAGTATTAGTAAATCACCTTGATGACTAAATAAACTTGGACGTAAACTAGCAAAGTAATCAAACATCAGCGAGCCTTCGACCACGCCAGTAAACGTATCCTCAATATAAATAGGCGCTGAAACCGCAACAATGGGCAGAGAACCAAAACCACGCCCTTTAAAAATAGTCGAGATATAACCCTGCTTATTGGACGGTGCATGAATAAAGTAATCACGATCTGCAACATTTGCGCGAATGTTTGACTGCTGCAAACTTACAGCTAATGATTGGGGGTAAAAATGAGTAACATCTGCAAAAGCATCAGTGATGATTTGAGTTCTAAAATCTGGATACAGATTAGCCATATTCTCAAGTGCAACCTGTTTGGGTAGCCCATGAGCAATACTTTTTGCGGTTAGAACCACTCCTTTTTTATGGTGCTCTAAATGCGAATCGATAACTCGCGCTATTTCATTCGCTTTTTCATTAAGTTGAGCGTTAACCTCATACTCTATGCGAGCATAGTGATTGTTAGTCAAAACAATTGAAGTGAGTATTACCACTAAAATGACTAACAAGCTAACCACGTAATTAAGTATTTTATCCAAAGAGGAATAATATTTGTGCCAAGAGTATCGACTAAAGAAAAAGCTCAATAAATCTATTACAGACAAGTAAATAACTGCATTTAAACAGTACTTAGCCAATGCTATCAACAGAGTGAGTGTGGGTAATGCTAAAAAATAGTGCCCAAATACCCAAAGAATGGGTGAACCTATAACAAACCAAAAAAGCATCCCTCTCAAAAAGACAGGACGCGCCTTAGACAGGCAATATAATTGTAAAAATATAAGCTCTAAGGCAAAAACAATGGATGGCCAAGCATGGCCCCAGCGATAAAATATGAAGCCAGTACTAATAATAAAGGTGATAATTGCATAGCGCCAACCGAGTAAAAGCAGGCTTAAAATGACAAAAAATTGCCCAAGCAGAAACTCAGAGCTATCCAAAAAAAATACTGGCAATAAATTAACTAGACCTGCAATGCAACCAAGCAACAGCGCAGCTAAAAAGTTAATATAAAATGGCTTATTTTGAAGCAAAAAAGGCATCCTAACACCCTAGCGATACCTTTAAATTAAAAGAAAATTAAACATTTTGCCACTTTAATTAACATAATGGCATTCATGACTTTCGATTTGTAAAACACTTTTGTTTACTTTAAAGCGTGAAAGCAATAGCTGTTCTACTTTAAGTCGACACGCCTCATCATGCTTTTCCACGGTACAATGCTGCTTTAACACCACATGTGCTCCCACAACAATATCTTTGTCTTGGCGCATTACCGTTACATTATGCACATTTTGAACGTGTTCTATTGATGCAATACTTTGCTCAATAGCTGCTACATCAGGAAGCTTACTACGGTTTTCCAGTAACCCTTTAATACAGCGAATAATCACTTTAACCCCAGTGAACAATACAAAGATCGCTATGAGCATACTCGAAATAATATCGATTTCTGCCCACCCGGTTAAGTAGATTAAAATTCCAGCAAAGAAAGTAGAAACTGTCGAAATTAAGTCAAAGAACGAATGGAGAAATACCGCATATACATTAATACTTGCCTTACGCCCTTTATACAAAACCCATGCAGCTGCGCCATGAAACAAAAATCCAATAGCAGATATAACTGACATCAAATAGCTATTGATTTGTAGTTCATGCCCATCACTGTGATGGAAATAACGTTCTCCACCTTCGTAAAGAATAATTAAGCTAATGCTCAAGTACAAAACACCATTGATCAAGCCACCGGTCAGTTCAGCTCGTTGGTAACCATCGTTAAAGTTTTTTGCAAAGTAAATCGCCATGCTTGAAGCAATAAGTGCAATAAATAAAGAACTGTTATGAACAAACAAATGCCCAGCATCAGCAAGTACAGCAAGCGAATTAGAATAATAGGCACCAATGATCTGAATAACCATAAACGAGCACGTTATGGCTAAAGCAATTAACAAGCGGCGTCTAGAAGCTTGGTGTGTTGTAATATCTGTCATGAAGAAGTGGAAAACCTATTCGCTGGAGATGGAAATGATATAAAGTCGCAATTGTAATACGTGACGCGGCTAAACGCACTAAAAAGTTATGAAAGGCGGCCAAAAACCTAGCCTCGACCGCCTTTTGTAAGGTAATGCTATTGTTTCACTCTTATAAAGGGGCTAATCATTCCAGTAAAGAAAATCCCGCCTAATAGCCACCATAATGTATAGTCAGATTCTGTCGGTTTACCTTGTTCAACCTGTTCGAGTTTTTGGCCACTCACTTGCTGGCTAGCAGAACTTACACTGTTGGCAAGTTCTGGTGCCGCTTGCCCAGGAACTAAAGGTGCGAGGCCAAAGCCAGCATTTTGTTCTTTTACGAACTCGGTAAATGTTTCATTGTCTGTAACTACATCATGTTGATTAGCAATTTCAGTGTAGGTTTCAAGCATTTTCTTCAGCGTCTCGGCATCAGCTTGCCAATAACCTTTGCGAACTGCCTCTAACATTCGCTCAATGATTTGTGCTAATGCTTCAGCGTTATGTTGCTCAAAAAACTCGCGCATTTGCATATCGTATTTATCATCAACATACACTTCAAAGAATTCTTGCCATTGATCATCTCTTACCGCGTCGGGGGTCATAACTTCCCAGCCCCACATGTTGTTCATACGGTCTAAAATAGCGGTAGCCCCAGCATAACCTGAATCTTGCATCGCTTTAATCCAGCGAGGGTGAAAATAACGACTGCGCATCTCGTTACTGATAAACTGATCTAAAGTTTGAATTTTCTCCTGCCCCTTACGGCGCAAATTAGAGACATACATTTGTGGTGTTTTACCATCAATATTACGAACCGCTAGGCCGATGCCACCAAAGTATTGGAACGGATCATCATTTGTCATGAGTGCATAAAGGTTACTTGAACGAGAAAACACCACCCCATCTGTGCCCGACAACACCTTTTTGTATAGCCCTGTTTCTGATAAATTTTCGCTCCAGCGAGCCTCATCCTTACCAAAACCAAAGCCCATTCGATCTAAATACAAATTAGCCAGCTTACTATCATTTTCCCAGCTATCAGAGTCAAGCGCTCCCCCCGCAAGCCCAGTACCGTATGCACCACTTTCATTAGAGAAAATACGCACAGAAGATAAGTAATCTGCATCTTCTTCACTTTTACCTTCGTCTAATAATGTTTGCTTGAGGATCATTGAGTGACGATAAACAAAGTTATTATCTTCTTTCATCTTTGCCACTTTATCTATTGCCTCAGCAATCCATAGCATGACATTAGGAAATGCATCACGGTACAAGCCTGTCGCAGAGACCACTACATCAATACGTGGCCTGCCAAGCTCTGAGTATGGGATCACTTCTGTGCCAACAATGTTGCCCTGATTATTCCACTTCGGCTTTATCCCCATTGCATGGAGAATTTGTGCTTCTAATGCACCTTGATGACGCATTGTTTCAAGTGACCAAAGTGAAAAAGCAAGCTTCTGTGGGTAGCGGCCATGTTCTGCTTGATACTGCTGTACAGTTTGTTCAAGCATCTTAACCCCAGCCTGATAAGCTTCTTTCGAAGGTACTTTCGCTGGGTTAAAGCCAATTAAGTTTCGACCTGTTGGTACAGCCGCCGGATTACGAATAGGATCATTACCGTGGCTTACTGGTATATACTGACCATTTAAACCATTTAGCAAACCGGTGATTTCTTCACTTTTGTGAAAGTTTAGCCAGTACTCTTTAGCTGTCGCGATATCACTTTGTAACGACTCAGGGATGGCTAAGTTACTATTTTCGCCCAGCACTCGCGCTAGTAACTGAAATCCTTCTAATGCCTCTAACTTTACAACCTTGCGCTCGTCCTCACGTTCAGGCTCGCCAATAGCAATACCTATTTCTCGCTCAAATTCACCTGCTTGTTTAGTGAAATCATCACCAAGCATTTGCAAAATAGTGCTGTAAAGATGGGCATTGATTGGTAGCTCACCAAAAATATGAACTCCCAGCGGCTGGCTCATCTGTGCCAGTGTGTTTAAGTGATCTTGTAAGACGGTAATCTTGTCAGCAAATTGAGCTGCTAAAGTAGCTTCATCAAGATCGAGGTCTTTTAACATATTCAATTGCTTAGCAAGCTTAATTATTTCTTGCTGCGTATTTGATTTTGTTTGCCCTTCATCCAACATTAAATAGTTGGTGATCAGTTCGTTTAATTTTGCCACTTCAGTGTATAGCCCTGCTTTTGCAAAGCCAGGGGTTAAGTGACTGATCATAGTGGCACGACCACGACGTTTTGCCTGCATCGCTTCACCGACATTATCAATAATGTACGGATAGAAAACAGGAATATTGCCTATCGCTAAGTTTGGCGCATCATAAACCGATAAGCCACGCTCTTTACCACTTAGCCACTCTTGTGAACCATGAGTACCTAAATGCACCACCGCATCAGCATTAAAAACATCACGTGCGTATAGATAAATAGCTAAGTAACTATGATTGATAACCGATTTAGTATTGTGATACTGGGCAGCATGCTGCTTTGCCGTTTCACCACGCACACCTTGAGGAAGTACAATCATGTTACCCAGTTCCATGCGCGGAATGACAAACATCATTTCGCCATTGTGCATACGCAACATAGCGCTTTCACTTGGTTGACCATATTTATCAATAATTGGCTGAGTGACATCCTGAGGTAGGCTATCAAACCAAGTTTGATAGATACTTAGCGGTAAATAATCTGCGAGTCCGAGTTTTACCAAAGCCTCAGCATCTTCACCACGATAATAAGGGCGAAGCAATTTACCCGCTTGCTCAACTAACGTGGCTGTATCCGTTTGTTTTACTTGGTAACCCTTCTCGTTCATCGCTCTTGCGATGTTAGCAATCGAACTCGGTACATCTAAAAATGCAGCGCCAATATTCTTCTCACCCGGCGGGTAGTTCCAAATAAAGGTGGCGACTTTTTTATCTGTGTTTTTAATGTGCGCTAAATTGGCATGATTAAATGCACGCTCAACCAACGCATTAAGTTGTGCTTGCATTGCCACCTTACTGCCCTTTTCATTGGCAGCAATAATAATTGGGTCGGTACTACCCGTATCTTCTGGCATTACAAGAAAGAACGGAGTGAGTGCTGGTGATACACCCGCATGATCTTCTTTAAAAGCCTGTTCATCGCCTTCAGTATAGTTAAGTGCATGAATAACAGGCACACCAATTTGCATAAACTCTGCGCGGCGTTTCTCAACATAGTGTAATGAACGATAGTTAATGATTAAATCTACCCGTGAACCAGTTTCATCACTCAGTAGCTCTGGGTAAGTTAGTGCTTCGTCATTGCCTTCAAAGAAAAACGCCAATGCTTTCGCACCTTTGTTCTGAAGACCTGTAATTAATGCATCAACTATTTGTTGCTGTTCATAATCAATGACTGAACGATGAATCGCTATCGCTATAACTGCTTGAGCTGGCTTAGCATCTAACCAATTAAAAAACTGCGTTTCATCAGCACTAACATGGCCGTCAAACTCAGGATGATATAAACCAACGTTTGGAATGACTTTAACTGGCTCTGCTGGCACATCTGAGAGTTTAAAAATGGCATTTGCAATATAAAGCATCATATTACGGTAATTATCGCGCCCGGCATTATTGTAATAACCGCCAAGGTGAGTATGTTGCTGCTCAGATAAACCGCTATTCATTGCTGAGTTATCCATATCACCGAGTGAGATCACTGGCACATTGGGGTACTCAGTTAAATATGGCTGATACTTAGCAAACATATATTTTGAAAGCGCAGGATTGATACCATCCAACAAAATCAACTCGGCATTTTGCCAAGCTTGTTTAATCTCTTCGTCAGTTTTGCCTTTAGTACTAAAATTAGTAAAGGTGAACGGTTGATCTTCAGCAAGGCTTGTTAGCAATGCCCCTTTCGATTTAGCCACATGACCCGACATCATTATAAGTACTTCAGGCTTTTGTGCTGCATGTGAAGTCAGTGCGCTGAATAAAAGCAGCGCAAACGTTATTATTCTTATCATTGTGTATTCTCTTGTTTGCCCGTTGCTGAGCCATCACTTTCGGGGACATAAACAAAGCTACCGTCAGCCATTTTATAAGCCACACCAGCGCGCATGCCCTCGCCAGAACCAATTTCACCGTTAGATTTATATTGTTTAATCTCCTTGCCCTCTTTAACGATTACTTCCATATTTGGCTCACCGGCATTTTTAACAACAGTCACGTTTTCTGCAGTAAAAGGGCTGAGTGGGTTTTGTGCAATTGCAATAAGAAGTGCAGCAATAATCACCAGAAATACATCAACCAGATTAACGGCACTGACAATTGGGTTTAACTCTTCATCTTCGTCTAAAAAGCGCATGTTATTGCCCTCTTAATTTACGAATATTGATAAGTTCTTGAGCGCACCAACGTTTTTTAACCGAAGCTGGCCAAAACGTTAGGGTCGAAATAACCAAGCCCCAAATAACCGCTGCAAAGGCAATGATTAAATTTTCGCTGATCCCCTGAATGTTGCCATCGGCAAGGGCTTTTAATGCAGGTCCCATTGGGATCATCGTCGCAATTAGACCAAGCATAGGTGCGATACGGGTAACAACTCTAAGTACTTCTAGTTGTTTTAACGCAAACACTTCAAGCTCATCCTCAGATGCAGTTGGATTCGCTACATAGTAATTATGGACATAAAAGCCTCTGTAATTCGTGGCCGTTTTAGTATCGATATCTCGCTGATACGCAAGCTGATTTCTTCTTCTGATTAGATATTCAGATACAAACCTCCCTGCTGCGAAAAACGCATAAACAAAGAGCACTACAATCACTAAAATCACAGGTGCCATTAGAAGAGCTGACACATCAGCCATAAGTTGTTCGATTATTTGGATATTCACATTATTGCCCCAGTAAATTTGACGAGCTCAAATGTACGTGAAAACACACACCATTACAATAATGCAAATAGGAACAATTTGCATTTATATTGATCTTTATAAAAATAGGCGTATTATTCTGGCAAAAATTAAACAGTTCTCTGTACACAAATAATATAAAGCTCCTAAGGAAACCAATAATGCGCCTAGCTAAAACACATTCTTTACGCATTTTAATCGCTGCGACTCTTGCAGCTTCTGCAACACCTACCATTGCCGATGAATCAATCAAAGCTGACGATTTAGAAGTAATTGTTGTTAGTGGCTCGCGTACTGAAAAACCATTAAAAGATGTTGCTGCGAGTATTTCTGTAATCACAAATGACGATATTGAAAAACAAGTTGTCACTGATATGAGTCAATTATTCTTATATGACCCAAGTATTCAGGTAACTGGCCGTGTTGGCGGTGCACAAAACATTCAAGTACGAGGTATGGGTTCTGATCGTATTCTGATGATTAAAGACGGCATGCGAATGAACGAAGGCTACGGTGCAAACGGCTTGAACGATATTGTGGGTCGTGGCTTTATTGATACCGATACTTTAAAGCAAGTTGAAGTAGCAAAGGGTGCTGCATCTTCGCTTTATGGCTCTGATGCACTGGGCGGAATCGTGGTGTTTACAACTAAAGATGCAAGCGACTATTTACAAGACGGTGAGCAGTTTGGCGGCCGTGTGAAATTAGGTTACAGCGACTTAGATGATCAAACCAGTTTAGGTGCAACACTTTATGCTCAGCATGGTAACTTTGATCACCTATTAAGTGTAACCGCTCGTGATGGCGAGGAAGAGCAAAATAAACACCAAAGCAATGCGCCATTCGAAATTGATTCACAAAGCCTTCTTTACAAACTTAAATACAACATAAACGATAAAGATTACATTAACTTCTCTGCTGATCTGTGGCGCCAAGATGTCAATGGCGACAGTGCTGATGGCCTACTTACCTATTTCCGTGGCTTAGCAGAATATGGCTACAATATTGCCACCGAAAACACGCAAACCGAAAAAGATAGCGACTCATATCGCTTTAGTTACAACAATAATTCAGCCAATCGCTTATGGGATAGCGCTCAGTTTAACCTTTACTACACTAATAACCGCCAAGACGACCAAGAATATGCGTTATTAGACATCAATGCGCCAATGTTTGGTACCGTTGAAATGCGTGACATGTGGAAAACAGGCACCTACGAGCAAACAACCTATGGCCTGATCTCCCATGCTAGTAAAGCCTTAAACAAACAACACACTCTTGGTTATGGTATTGATGTTGAAACAACCGAAAGCTTACGCACTGTGCATGAATATCGTGAAGTTGAAGGCGAAACAACCAAAGACGATACCACCAATAAGTTCCCTAAAAATGATACTCTTCGTGCTGGTTTATTCATCAATGACGAAATCTCATTACTCAACGACAAACTGGTTGTAACGCCAGGTGTTCGTTTTGATTATTACAGTATGGATCCAAACGGCGCTTTAAAAACAGATGGTGAAGAATACGCTAAAATTGATGAAAGCAACCTCTCATTTAATTTAGGTGGCTTATATTATATCAATGATATGTTGAGCGCTTATGCGCAATACGGGCAAGGCTTTAAAGTACCTGCTTATGACCTAGCTTACATTGAGCATTATAACCAACCTACCGCTGAATACATTTATGAAGTATTACCTGCGGATGATTTAGATCCAGAGAAAAGCGATACTTTCGAGCTTGGTTTACGTGGCCACATAGGCGATTTTACGGTTACAGCAGCGGTATTCCACAATAAGTTTGATGACTTTTTAGCAACCGAATTAATAGATCGTGAAACTGTATTTAATGACGACGGCTCATTTGGATATATCCACGATAAATATCAGTATCAGAACATTGACTCAGTAACCATCAAAGGCGCAGAGTTTTCAACAACTTACTATGCAACAGATGCTATTTCTGTGTTTTTGAATGCAAGTTATCAAGACGGTAAAAATGACGAAACCGATGAATACATCAGCTCAATCAACCCTCTATCAGGTAACTTGGGTGTTAGCTTCCAAGGTGAAACATTGGGTAGTGATTTAATCGTGAACTTTGCTAAAAAAATGACCAAAGTGAACGAAGGCAATTACGAAACACCAGGCTATGGTACGGTTGATTGGTTAGCACGAGCAAGCTTTGGTCAAGCTAATCTAAACTTAGCTATTCGCAACTTGTTCGACAAAACTTATTATCAGCATGGCAGCCTTGCGAACCACTCTGCATCAGATAGCTTAGAAGGGCTCGAAAGTTCTGGTCGTAGTATTTCTGCAAGCATTAGTTATAGCTTCTAATTAGTTTTTAAAACCTTGTCGAGTGCAGCAATGCACTCGACTTATGGCATTAATTTTTTTGCCTGTACACTTTTGGCGACATGCCATACCAGCGATGAAATGCACTAATTTCAGAGTAGCCACATAAAAAGGCTATTTCTGTGACTGATAAGTCTGTTTCGTTTAACAATGACACACTTTTTAGCTGTCTTAATCTTGCCAATTCTTTACTAAAATTTGTGCCCTCTTTTGCAAGACGCCGTTGCAACGTTTTTTCACTCATATTAAGTGCTTTTGCCATTGCTTTATTGGTGGTTTGGCCTTGAATTAAATGCTCTTCAAGTAAAATTCTCAGCACCTGCGTCACATTCGTTTGCGTCACCAGTTTCATCTGGCTTGATAACACAGGTTCACTATCGGTATTTTCGCTAAAAAATAGGCTATGGGTCGTAGCGCCGTATTCAATTTTGCAATTAAAGTGCGCATTAATCTCACTATGAGGCTCTTTACGTTGCAAGCAAATTCGCGTTGGGTGCCAATCTTTTCCCTTCACAGTGCGCGCTATTTTCACACAAAACGCCATGGGTGCCTCGTAGCTTAGCAGTGACATATCCCGCTCACCATCACTAAAGTTAAAGCGAAGTTCATACTCACTACCGTGATCGATTAGAGACACATTATGTGTATCGCCCATCAATTTTTGATAACGCAATATCAGCCGAAAAGCACTCAATAGCTGTGTTGACTGAATAATAGCCATACCTACTACCGGAATAGCCCGTACATTCATGTTACTGCCAACATAAAGACCTAAATGCGTGTTTGGTAACATCGCTTGCGCCTGCTTCCAAAGCTTACTGACACTCGCTTGCGGGTATCGGGCTGTTTGGCTACTTAATTCTGCTAAAGGAATATTTGCCGCTGCAAACAACTCATTAATCGGTAAGCCCTGCCATTTAAACGACTCAGCCATAGCACGAAGCCACCAGCTTGATAAGGTTCTCATGCGCGTCCTAAACAAACAATTTAATGACCTATACTATCAAGTAAATAAAAGAATAAAAGCCTATTGTTAACCTGTAATTAACAACGGAGACAACAATATGGGCACTGTAGCAAGTAAACGCGAGTTCGCGAGCTTTAAAGAGTTTTACCCTTACTACTTACAAGAACATAAAAATAAAGTCTGTCGACGCTTACACTTCTTTGGCAGTTGGGTTGTTTTGGCTATTTTGTTTACCGCTATTTATCAGCAGCAATATAGCTGGTTAATTTTATGCCCTGTTGTGGGCTATGGCTTTGCTTGGGTTGGTCATTTCTTTTTTGAGAAAAATCGCCCCGCTACTTTTACACACCCTTTTTATAGCTTTATTGGTGATTGGGTGATGTTTAAAGACATTATTATTCGCAAAGTACCATTTTAGGAAAACACCATGACCATGAAACACACAGTATCAGAACAAGAATGGCAAGCCCGTGTTGAGCTCGCTGCCGCGTATCGCCTAGTGGCTTTATATGGCTGGGATGATTTAATTTTTACCCATATTTCAATGCGCGTTCCCGGCACAGACAACGAGTTTTTGATAAACCCGTATGGCATGATGTTTCACGAAATTACCGCATCAAGTCTTATCAAAGTAGATCAACAATGTAATAAGCTGCATGACAGCGAATACCCAGTTAATCCTGCGGGGTTTAATATTCATAGCTGTATTCATATGGCGCGTGATGATGCCCATTGCGTTATTCACACCCACTCACTCAATGGCACGGCAGTGTCTGCCAACAAAGACGGCTTATTGCCTATCTCTCAGCAAGCTGTTGTTGTGCACTCAGGTCTGGGTTATCACGACTACGAAGGCATTGCTCTTAATCCTGCAGAACAAGACCGTTTAGTGAATGACCTAGGTTCTAATAACTTTTTAATGCTACGTAATCATGGCCTATTAACTGTGGGTAAAACGGTCGCTGATGCATTTTTGTTTATGTATGTTTTTGAAGCTGCATGTGCTGTACAAACTCGTACTTCACAAAATACCGAGCACCTCGTACAAGTACCTAGCGCGATTATTGAGGGTATCAAAGGGCAAACTGAAGTTGCTACGAAGGGATTGGGTGGCGCAATCGCTTGGCCTGCCCTGCTGCGCTTACTCGACAATAAAAGTCCAGGTTACGATCAATAAGGATACACCATGCAAATTGATATCATGACTAAAATAGTGCTGCCTTTAGCACTATTTATCATCATGTTTGGCATGGGGTTAGGGCTTAAAAAGCAAGACTTTGGGGCGTTATTTATTAGCCCCAAAGCACTTTCAATAGGCTTAAGCTGCCAACTACTGTTATTGCCAAGCGTTGCGTTTTTAATAGCAATGAGTTTTACCCTAACCCCTGAGCTCGCTATAGGCCTGATCTTAGTGGCTTGCTGCCCGGGTGGTGTGACTTCAAATCTCTATACCTATTTATTCAAAGGGGATGTTGCGCTATCAATAAGTCTAAGAACGCTAGCTACATTTATCTCACCGTTTACCTTGCCACTAATTATGCATTTTGCCATGCAAACATTGAGTGTGCCGGGCCACGAATTCGCTTTGCCAGTGATTAAAACCATAGTGCAAATGCTAATGATAACGGTACTTCCTGTTTGCTTAGGAATGGTATTTAATTACTTTAAACCCCATTTGAGCTTGAAAATAGAACCCTTTATTCGTCGTTTTTCGAGTGTATTCTTAATTGTGATAGTACTTAGCATTATTCATAAAAATGCTGACCAAATGCTGAGCTTTTTTGCGACCAGTGGCATTGCAACGCTGACATTAAACCTCAGCACGCTGTTACTTGGGCTGTTTTTTGCAAAAATATCGGGCTTAGATCACAAGCAACAAATGAGCATTGCGGTTGAAGTTGGACTACAAAATGGCACCCTTGCCATTTTAATTGCGAGCACCTTAATCAACAATGCAGCTATGGCCATTCCTGGTGCAACATATAGCTTATCTATGTTCGTAACGGGCTATATATTTTGTCGCTTATTTAGCGCGCATCATACAAAGCACCTTGCCATTCTCAACAAAGCTTAAAAGCCAAAAGTGATGACTAAAAACAAGGATGTTTTTAGCATGAAGAGCACATCCCCCAAAAGTAATAACAAAGTTCATCAACCATCTTAACTAATAACTTTCTATTTATTTTTCAAAACTATACCTAAATTATTAGTTGTGAGATTAACACTGTGGTCAGTCTTGTTTAATAGCATTTTTTCATTCACTATCAATTTATGGCTTGTCATATAAGGACATATTGTGGCCGAACTTACTAACACTAAATTGCCTGTCCATATTGCTGAATTAAAGTTTGCACTTGATAACGTACCTGCATACGTTTATATAAAAAACGAACTATCCCATTATGTATATGCTAATAAACTTACACTCAGTCTACTGGCGTGCACAGAACAGGAACTTCAATTCAAAAGCGATAAAGATTTCTTTGCGCTTAATGATGTTAAGAAACTAGCTAAAATCGATTCGCGTGTGATCAAAGGAGAGCGCACCCGAGAAGAAGTGGAGTTAAATTTCCCTGATGGAAACAAATATATTTTTTGGGAAGTAAAAACTCCAATTTTTTGTGACACAGAGCCAAATAAGGTTATTGGGATTTTAGGTATTTCGACAGATATTACTGAACGAAAACAACTTGAAAAACAGCTCCTCTATGATGCATCTACAGATCCTTTAACAAAACTCTTAAACCGCCGATATTTTTATTCTCGCCTATCACTTGCGTTACAAGTTAGTAAACAAGACCTAAACTATGGTGCTGTCATCTTTATCGATCTTAACAAGTTTAAAGAGTTAAACGACCAATATGGTCATCTCATTGGAGATGCATACCTTATAGAAGTTGCTAACAGGATGAAAGCGGTCGTTCGCGACAAAGACTGTTTAGCGCGCATCGGCGGGGATGAATTCGTAATCATGCTTGAAAGGCTTGGCCGTGATGAACAAGCCGCCAAAAAAAACGCTCATCGTGTTGCCGATAAACTACAATCAGCAATTGAAACCCAATTTATATACCAAAATGTCAATTACTTCGGCTCTGCGAGTGTTGGGGTTACTATGTTTTTTGGAACTCAAAAATCGGCCAATGAAATTGTCGCACAAGCTGACCAAAAAATGTACCTTATAAAACGAACTTTGCCTCACCATGCTAATTGTTAGTTTTTAGGACAAAAATTTAATGAGCGAATTAAAAACACAACCCAATGATGCCAATGTAGATACATTTATTAGCCGTATTGAACATCCAACCAGAAAGGCAGATGCAAACGTGTTACTCGAACTATTTAGTAAAGTAACCAAACAAACTCCCGTCATGTGGGGCGACTCAATCATCGGTTTTGGTAACTACAGTTATCGCAACTCAAAAGGTGAATACAACTGGTTGATGACTGGCTTTTCGCCGCGAAAAAGCAATTTAACCCTATATATAATGCAAGGATTTAGCACTTACAGCGATGAACTTTTAACGCTAGGCAAAATAAAGCACGCTAAATCTTGCCTTTACATTAATAAGCTCAGCGATATAGATCTAAATGCGCTTGAGCAATTTCTAATTAAAGTTGTGGCAGATATGCGAGCAAAGTACCAATGTAGTTAATGACTATAAACTGCTTAAAATCTATCTATCTGATGTCTAGTTTTCTGAATGTAGTGACATATGCTGTTACTATTACTCGCTAATTTAGCCTTATAAATCATTGGCGCAGGTTGCTTTGTGGTGGTAATCTGAGCAGTGAAAAATAATTTTAATTGTATCTAAGGAAAGTACATGGATCCCATTTCTAGCATTTTAGACCTGTTGTTAAATGTAGAAGTCTTTCTTCTAATTTTTGTTTTAGTGCTTCTTAAAAGCAGCGTTAAATTTGTACCACAAAACCGTGCTTGGTTAATCGAACGTTTTGGTAAATACCATTCAACCAAAGAAGCGGGCTTAAACTTTATTGTGCCATTTATTGACCGTATTGCCGCTGATCGCAGTTTAAAAGAACAAGCGCAAGATGTACCTTCGCAGTCTGCGATCACGAAAGATAATATCTCGCTCATCGTCGATGGTGTGCTGTATTTCCGTGTGCTTGACCCTTATAAAGCCACGTATGGTGTTGATGACTATGTGTTTGCGGTTACTCAACTATCACAAACAACAATGCGCTCTGAGCTTGGCAAAATGGAGCTAGATAAAACCTTTGAAGAGCGCGACATGTTAAACACCAACATAGTTACCGCGATTAACCAAGCTTCTGAGCCTTGGGGTATTCAGGTTTTACGTTACGAGATTAAAGATATTGTGCCACCTAACTCTGTCATGGAAGCGATGGAAGCACAAATGAAAGCAGAACGTGTAAAACGTGCACAAATTTTAGAATCAGAAGGTGATCGTCAGTCTGCTATCAATGTGGCAGAAGGTAAAAAGCAAGCCCAAGTCCTTGCAGCAGAAGCTGAAAAAGCCGAGCAAATTTTACGCGCTGAAGGTGAAGCAAAAGCGATTATCGCAGTTGCTGAAGCACAAGCTGATGCACTTCGTAAAGTAGGTGAAGCCGCCGATACAGAGCAAGGCCAAAAAGCAATTCAACTTGACCTTGCTACTAAAGCTATTGCTGCTAAAGAGGCCATTGCCCGTGAGTCATCTGTAGTATTACTGCCAGAGAGTGGCACAGATGCAAGCTCGCTTGTAGCTCAAGGCATGTCTATTATTAACTCTTTGAATAAAAAGCAACAAAGTTAGGTGAGCTAATGGCATTTTTAGATACCCATTTAGCCGAAGCACTGATGATTATAGGTGTTATCGCGCTCATTGTTGAAGTTGCTGTACTAGGTATGAGTACTTATGTATTACTGTTTTTAGGCTTATCTTTATTTGCCAGTGGCTTACTAATGAATATAGGTCTACTTGATACGAGTTACACTACCGCGCTTTGGAGCAATATCGTGTTTACTCTTGGTTTTGCACTCGTGCTTTGGAAACCACTCAAACGCATGCAAGATAAAACCGATACTAAGCCGATACATAGTGACTTTGCTGAGCTCACCTTTGTCGTTAACGCTGATGTGGATGATAAAGGATTAACCACGCATCAATATTCGGGTATTACATGGCAATTGAAAAGTCACTTTCCCATTGCGGCGGGTAGCACAGTAAAAGTCACCGATAAACAAGTCGGTGTACTTTGGGTAGAGGCGGTGTAACTCTGCTTAGGCCAAACTTCACTTAGAGTCAAAACTCTATTTCGTTTTGTAACCGTGTTTGCTATGGTTAGAAGCATTCACGGTTACAAGCAAGGTTGCGAAAATGAACAATAACAGGGCTCTCGTTGTAGAAGGTGGCGCAATGCGTGGTATTTTTGCCACTGGCGTACTGGATTCTTTTATTCAAGCTAATTACCAACCTTTTACTCAATGCTATGGTGTTTCTGCCGGAGCCACTAACATTGCCGCTTATTTGTGTGCGCAATACAAACGTAACCATGCGGTGATCACCGATTACTCTTGCAGACCTGAGTTCATCGACTTTGTTCGTTTTATTAAAGGTGGCCACCTATTTGATTTAGACTGGCTGTGGCAAGAAACCATGCGTGATATTCGCCTTGATCTCGACACTTTCGAAAAACAAGCCAGTGAGTTTTATATTGTCACAACCAATATAAAAACTGGTCAGGCTGAGTATTTAAAAGCAAGTACAACACTTCTTGAAGAGCAATTAAAAGCCTCATGCGCACTACCCATTGCTTATCGAGAATTCCCCGTTATCGATAATTTACAACTCACTGATGGCGGCGTGGCAGATTCGATTCCAATTCGTAAAGCATACGAAATGGGCAATAAAGAAATCACCGTGATTTTATCTCAGCCTCTTGGCTATAAGAAAAAGCCTTCAAAAGCGCCATGGTTTGTTAAACGTCTTTATAAGAACACCCCGGCATTAGCAGAAGCCACCTTAAGACGTGCAGAAAATTACAATCAAAGTATTGATTTTATTGCCAACCCACCAAGCGATTGTAAAATTAATATTATTGCACCACCACCCGACTTTGCTGTTGGTCGAACAACGAAATCATTTGAAAAACTCAGTGCAGGCTATGAGATGGGCTTAAATGCGGGCTCGCAATTTTTAACTCAAGGCGCCTAAGCTAACGCTTTAAAAATAGGCGCTGTTTTCAAGCGTTTTCGATGCCATTGGCTATACTTTAAAGAGTTACGTTAGCCAAGGATTGACCATGAAACTCTTCCTACCTTTTATCACTGCCTTCAGGGTATTAATACTCTCTTCTTTATGTTTATGTTCATTTTTTAGCAAAGCTATTGAGTGGCCTCAACAAGTAAAAACAAACCAAGGCACACTCATTGTTTACCAGCCACAACCCGAGAAACTAAAGGGTAATACCTTAACAGCCCGTGCAGCAATGTCTTTTTCGCTTTCAGGCAATGATGCTGTGTTCGGCGTGTTTTGGTTTAGAGCTAAATTAGATACTGACCGCGAAAACGATACCGTCACCGTTCGCAATATAACAGTCACCGATGTACGCTGGCCTGAATCAAAAGATGCTGGAGAACAAAAATTTACTGCTGTCGTTAATGAAGCAATAAAAGCCAGCCAATTCGAAACCTCGCTTTCGCAACTCACCGCCAGCCTTGAAAGTGCAGAAGCAGCAGAGCAGAGTTTAACGCAATTAAAAACCGACCCTCCAACGATTATATTCAAAGAGCAACTGTCGGTACTGCTGAGTTTTGATGGTGAACCTAAGTTTAGTAAAGTTGAAAACAGCCAATATGAGCGTGCTTTAAATACCGCCATGACAGTGATTAAAGATAGCAAAAGTAAACTTTGTTATCTCACCGATGGGCAATTTTGGTATCAGGCAAAACAAGCCAAAGGGCCTTATGAATTCACTCAAACGCCACCTACCGAACTTGTAAAAATGCTCCCTAAAGATACTGAAAGTTCAGGTCTTAGTGCGCCACCAGCCATTGTTGTAGCCACTAAACCCACCGAACTTATTGCAACTGATGGCGCAGCTAAATGGAAAAGCTTAACCGGTGGCGAGCTCATGTATGTGTTTAACACTGAAACCCCTTGGCTACGTGAAATGCAAACGAATAACATGTATGTCTTGTTATCTGGGCGTTGGTATCGCGCAAAACAACAAACAGGCCCGTGGACATTTGTACGCGGCGACGAACTACCCGAAAGCTTTGCCAATATTCCACCTGAATCAGATTTAGCTGGTCTAAGAGTTTCAGTTGCCGGCACAGAAGAAGCTGACGAAGCTGTACTAGATGCAAAAGTGCCGCAAACAGCGGCTATCAGCCGTAAAGATACCAGTTTAACTGTGTACTATGATGGCAAACCTAAGTTTGAACGTATCCCGGGCACGCAAGTTTCTTATGCTATTAATACCGATGCACAAGTGCTGCAAATTAAAGGCAAATATTATGCAGTCGATAATGCGGTGTGGTTTAAGGCAGATTCCGCACAAGGGCCTTGGCTTGTTGCTGATAGCATTCCAAAAGACGACATAGCAAAAATTCCTCCAAGCTCCCCCGTTTACAACGTCACTTACGTCGAGATATACGAGTCAACTCCTGAGGTGGTGTATGTTGGTTATTACCCAGGTTACATGTGGTCATACCCTTATTATGGCGTGCCAGTGTATGGAACGGGTTGGTATTACCCGCCATACTGGGGCGGTGGCTACTACTACCCTCGCCCACCGACTTGGGGTTTTAATATTGGCTATAACAACTGGACAGGTTGGTCGTTTGGCTTGAGCTGGAGCAATGGCTTTTTGAATCTAGGTATGAATTGGCATGTCGGCTGGCCAACAAATTACCGACCTTATCATTGCTGTAATGGCTGGTATGGGGGTGGTTACCGCGGCCCAGTTTTTATTAACAATGGCAACATCAATATTGGTAACAAGATTAATGTCGGCCATAAACCTGGTCATCTTAATAAACAGCCAAGACATAACATTTATAAACGCGATAAAAGTAAATCTCGTTTAGCTTCAAAGCAGCAAGTGAAACGCGATTTAAAAACCGCCATCAGCCAACGCGATAAGGCAAACAACGTGTTTGCGGATAAAAATGGAAACGTGCTCAAGCATGATGCCGATAAATGGCAACAGCGTGTTGAGGGAAAATGGCAAACATTACCTTCTGATAAACAGCAACAAATCAAAGATCGGGCACAAAACATTGACCGCCAGCAAGTGCAAAATAAATTGCAAAGCATAGATAAAAGTAAAGCGAAACAAACATTACAGCAGCGTCAGCATATGCAAAACAGGCAGCAAAATCGTATACAGCAATTAAATCGCGCGAACAGAGCACGTCAGCAAGGTATGCAGCGTCAACAAATGCGCCGCAATACACAAAGACAGATACCAAGGCAAATGCCTAATCGCGGCCATTAATGTAAAAATAGGAACAAAACAAAGCCAACGTGAAAATTGGCTTTGTTGCCTACAATATAAAGGCTGCATATGGTGACTTTACTAACTAAATGAGGTCTATCAAAAGAAAAACCCATCAAACAATTGCAAAAACTTGCTTAAAACCATTTCTCTATTAGTTTTAATAATAAGTCCCTACAAAAGTTTGCTCGCTCATGTTAAATAACTACACTGTTCGTACGAGATTAGCTGTCTTAGCTTTGTTACCAGTTGCTGTTTTTGTGATCACATCTATTTTCACGATGTCGATGATGTCTAATATGGTCAAAGGAATTGATAGTTTGTATAGAGACAGAGTACTTCCGTTAGAGCAAATAAAAACAGTATCGGACAATTACGCTGTTAACATTGTTGATTTATTTCATAAATACCGCGCTGATCAAATCTCCAAAGCTGACTTTCTAGCCGCAGTTGAAAACGCAAAGAATGTTGCTGACAATAAATGGAAAAGCTATTTAGCAACAAAACTCACTTCCGAAGAACAACGCTTAGTTAATATTGTTGAAAAGAATCTCTCTGTAGTCGAAAGTGAACTTAGCAGGTTTTTAAACCAAGTTAACAGTAACCAGCTAAAAGCGATCCCTAATGAGGTGTTTGTAAAAGAACTTTACGACGTGTTTGATCCTCTCAGTGAAAGTTATCAAGGTCTGATTAATTTACAGATCAATGAAGCCAACAAATTTAAAAATGCGGCAGATAAAGACTTTTCCCAAGTCACTATCGCAATGACAGCTTCGATAACTATTTTAATTATTATCTTGTTGTTTATCGCTTTTGTTATTTATCGTTCTATTCACAACCCTCTGTTATCGCTGAGCGAAACAATAGGATCAATCTCTGAAAACGCTGATTTACGGCTCCGCGCAAAAACCCATGGTAATGATGAGATAGCTCAGGCAGCAAACCACTTTAACGCTATGATGGAGCGCATTCATGCTCTTGTAAATGATGTAACCAGCGCAACACTTACTCTCTCATCTGCCGCTGAGCAAATGAACTCAATTAGCGACCAAGTTGCCAGCACTGCCACTGAACAAGAACAACAATCGGCAATGATTGCTACTGCTATTACGCAAATGAGCAGTGCTATTGAACAAGTTGCAGCTAATGCGCTTGCGACTTCAGAAAAAGCCACCCACACAGATAAGACAGCGAAGCTTGGCCAACAGTCTGTACAAGAAAATATCGATGCAATTAACCACTTGTCGCATATAGTTAATACCAATACTCAACTTATCAATGAGTTAAATACACAATCAACAGATATCAACCAAGTGGTAATGATGATTCAAGGGGTTGCTGAACAAACCAATTTACTTGCGTTAAATGCGGCCATTGAAGCAGCACGCGCAGGTGAGTCGGGTCGCGGTTTCGCTGTGGTGGCTGATGAAGTAAGGCAACTTGCGCACAACACGCAAAAAGCCACAGCGAGTATTAACGAAATGATCAGTAAACTACAAGCAATGGCGCAGCAAGCAGTGACCGCCATGGGCAATGCCGACGAAAGTGCTAAACAAAGTGTTGAATACGCAGAACGCTCATCACAATTACTGACTGAAATCACTCAAGAAATGGCACTTATTGCCGATATGAACAACGAAGTTTCTACCGCAACAGATGAGCAAACAATCGTTGCCAACGAACTTAGTTGTAATATCAATGAATTTAGCAGTAGTATTTCACTAGTTAGCGAAAGCTCGCAGCAAAACGCTCAAGCAAGTCAAGAATTAGCTTCATTAGCGTCGCGATTACAGCAACAGGTCCATGTATTCAAAGTATGATGGGCAACTGATTACTTTGCACACAGAGAACCTTATAAATGACTACAATTTGGCGCCTGTTTTTATTATTTTTAGCTTTGCATTGTTCTTACGCAATCGCGCAAAGTCAAATTGTAATCCAACTTGCTAAACCTATTTATACTGATGCAGTCAAACAGCAGTACATTCATAAAATACTTACGAAAAGCTTTGCCGCGGTAAATGCTGATATTATCATCCGATATGATTCGCAACCAATGAATGATAAACGAATAGTAGAGCAACTTAGCCACAACAAAGCTATAACTCTCGCCTGGCTGTCTTTACCTTCTCAGTTAAGTAATACCTTAGTAAAAACAACTATTCCTATTTATAAAGGCTTACACGGTAAGCGGCTACTAATTATTCATAAAAAAGAGCAACTAAAATTTAAAGCTATCAAAAACTTGGAACAATTAAGACCGCTACTTGCTGTGCAACAACAAAGCTGGTCAGATTATGATGTGCTAAAAGCAAATGGTTTATCTGTAAATGGAGAGCTTGATTACGCAGGAATGGTCAAAGCACTTGAAAGTGGTCTAGCAGATTACTTTCCTCGTTCTGCATTAGCAATAGGTGTAGAACTTCAGCGACTACAACAAACAAACTTTGTCATTGCGCCAGACATTATGTTGCAATACCCCAATGACTATTACTTTTACTTAAGTAAAGAAAATCAAAATATTAGGGATTTGCTAGAACAAGGCATGCAAAAGATACAGCAATCGGGTGAACTTGAGCAGCTTTATTTACAACACTTTGGTGATGTTGAAAAGCAATTTTCTTTAAGTCAACGCCACATCATAAACTTAAAAAATAGGGAATAATAATGCTAAAAGCACTGTTAATTTTCATCATAGCATTGGCTATTTTTGCTGCGGGCTTTATGGCTGGGATATACAGTTTGCCAATTTTAACTGAGCAACCAGCCCCTGAAATCAAGACTCTTGAACAACATCAAACGAGAGCTCTGTTTAGTGCAGAGTTTAAACCTGATCTTAAAGGCTCAGATCGCCTTCATTATGGTGATGGTATGGTGTATCTAACGAATGATGCTATTTCAATGCAAGGCACGTTATCACCAGGGCCTGACTATCAACTTTATCTGTCGCGAAACTTTATTGATAACGAAACCGATTTTTTAGCACAAAAAGGCACCATGCAGCGTGTTGCAGGGGTGCGTTCGTTCAACGGCTTTAAATTAGTTGTGCCACAAGGTATTGATGTCAGCGATTACAATACTGTGATTATTTGGTGTGAAAGTTTTGAGGAATTTATAACTGCAGCACAGTATCAGTAGCTGGATGAATAAAAACAAAGCCGCCTTTGGAGAGGGCGGCTTTAAAGCGGCAGCTATGGGTGTGAGCTGCCTAATCAAGAGTCGCTAATTAAGCTGCATCTTCGGTGTTTTGAATCTCATCGCTGTGGCGAATTAGGTAATCAAATGCACCTAAACTTGCCGTTGCACCACTGCCCATGGCAATAATGATTTGCTTAAACGGCGTTGTTGTTGCATCACCTGCCGCGTAAACACCCGGTAATGATGTTGCACCTTTGCTGTCTATTTCGATTTCGCCAAAGCGAGTCAGTGCTAATTCTGAACCTTTTAACCATTCAGTGTTTGGCACCAAGCCGATTTGCACAAAGATACCTGCAAGCTCAAGTGATTTTTCATCGCCAGAGATGCGGTCAATATAGCTTAAGCCTGTTACTCGTTTACCATCACCAACAACTTCTGTTGTTTGCGCGTTTTTGATAATCGTAATGTTGTTTAAGCTATTTGCTTTGCGAATAAGTACTTCGTCAGCACGTAAGGTATCAGCAAATTCGAGCACAGTGACATGCTCTACAATGTTTGCAAGGTCGATTGCCGCTTCAATACCTGAGTTACCACCACCGATAACCGCAACCGCTTTACCTTTAAATAACGGGCCATCGCAGTGAGGGCAGTAAGCAACGCCATGACCGCGATACTCTTTTTCACCGGGTACATTCATTTCACGCCAGCGTGCACCAGTTGCTAATACCACTGACTTAGCATTTAACACCGCGCCATTTTCTAGCGTGATTTGGTAATTACCTTGTTTAGTAAGCGATGCCGCACGTTGGTTTTGCATCACATCTACGTCGTATTCTTTTACGTGTTCTTCAAGTTGAGCAACTAATTTAGGACCTTCGGTCGCTTTTACTGAGATAAAGTTTTCAATTGCTAACGTGTCTGAAACCTGACCACCAAAACGCTCTGCCACAACACCGGTATTTAAGCCTTTACGCGCCGAATAAATTGCCGCAGAAGCCCCTGCCGGACCACCACCAACAACAAGTACATCGAATAACTCTTTATCGTTCAGTGCTTCGGCTTGGCGTGCAGCCGCTTTGGTATCTACTTTATTTAGAATGTCGGTCAGGTTAACAGCGCCTTGGCTGAATAACTCTCCATTTAAGTACACAGCCGGTACTGCTAACACATTACGCTCGTTCACTTCGTCTTGGAACAAGGCGCCATCAATCATAGTCGCCGTAATATTTTCATTGTGTGCCGCCATCAAGTTAAGTGCTTGCACTACTTGCGGACATGTTTGACAACTTAATGAAATATATACTTCAAAGTTGAGTGGCCCAGGCAATGATTTAATTTGTTCAATTTCAGTCTCTGATGCCTTGCTTGGATGACCACCAGTGTGAAGAAGTGCAAGGATCAAGCTTGTGAATTCGTGGCCCATAGGCACACCCGCAAATGTGATTTGCGTATTGTTAATAGGTGAAGATACCACCATAGACGGACGACGTACGTCTTGGTTAGGGTTATCTCGCACCGAGAATTTGTCGCTTAACGATGCTAAATCGTTTGCTAAGTTTTTTAGTTCTGTTGATTTATTGCTGTCATCCAAGGCGATAAGCAGCTCAACAGGGCTGGTAATAGAAGCAAAGTGGCTTGTTAATTGGTTTTTGATATTCGTATCTAACATGGCTTAGCCCTTGAGTTCAGAATAAATAATCTAGAAAAATTTTAAATATAACTGCCCATCACCCGCTAATGTGCTTAATGTGAGTTGTGATGGGCAATTAGGGTTGCATTGAGATAGCAAAGCAAAGCTTTGCTATCGTTTAATGCTGTGGCAAATTAGATTTTGCCAACTAGGTCTAGTGAAGGAGCAAGTGTCTCTTCACCTGGCTGCCATGATGCAGGACATACTTCACCGTCGTGGTTAGCAATGTACTGTGCAGCTTGTACTTTACGTACTAACTCTTTCGCGCTACGGCCGATACCTAAGTCGTGAGTTTCGATTACTTTGATTTCGCCTTCAGAGTTCATTACGAATGTACCGCGAAGAGCAAGACCTTCGTCTTCAATCATCACACCGAAGTTACGAGTAATACGACCTGTAGGGTCACCAATCATTGGGAATTTGATTTTACCAATTGTGTCAGACGTATCGTGCCATGCTTTGTGAGTGAAGTGCGTGTCAGTTGATACTGAGTAAACCTCAACACCCATTTCTTGAAGCTGCTCGTAGTAATCAGCAACATCACCAAGCTCTGTAGGACATACGAAAGTAAAGTCAGCTGGGTAGAAGAAGAAGATTGACCACTTACCTAGCACGTCTTTTTCTGTTAGTTCTACAAAGTCACCGTTGTGGTAAGCTGTTGCATTGAATGGTTGTAGTTTTGTGTTAATTAATGAAGTGCTCATAATATTCCTCATTGATGTATTTAAAAAGTTTAATTAACGCAGCCTTGCGTCTGCTTGATTAATACAATAGAGGCCTGAGCGATTAAAATAAAATTGATTGTTTAGATTAAATTGATTTGTTTTTTAGATTGAAAGATTGGAAATAGCAAAAACTACAAAGCCCTCAATAACTTACGCAATCAAGGGCCTTCATTTCAGGGAATAAAATTACTTACTAAAACCGTATAAACTCTTTGGTTTTATGTAGTTAGGCTCAATTCCTTGCTCTTTTGCAGCTGCTAACATCACTTGTTCAATCCAACCTGCATCCATAATGTTCATATAGTTGCCATCAGGGTCAAAGTTAATATTGGCTCCCATTACTATCATAAAGGTATCGGTCACTTCAGTGTTGTCTGCTGGGACTTGAAATTGATGAATCGAACCGCCTGGTTCAAATAAATAGCTACCCGCTACTTGTAAATCGTCAGGGTACTCAGTGTAGTGCCAGCTGCCCGCCATGGTATATAAATGCACAACACCAGTGTGAAAGTGCTTTGGCAAAACTGTACCCGGTTCAAATAAAACGCGTAAAACCCATACCCCATTCTCAGAATCCAGCATGAGTGGATAAATGTGCACGCCTGGTAAAGCGTTTTTAATTAGCTTTTCATCATTGGTATGAATAGTGAGTAAAAAATCTTGATGATTAATAATATCTGGTAATGCCATGTGTGTGCCCTCTTTAATGCGTGTTAGTAAATCAGCGTATTGTTTACGTTAATACATTGTTAAACTTTACTGACCTGTATTACTTTACTTTGTACGCAATTTTTTTTACTTTTTACGCCAGAGCACAAAAAAGAGCATACTATGCCCCGATTAACACAAGCACCTGATCTAATTAGAGTATCTGCTCTACATGGCTATATTGAGCTGATCGAAAGCAAATTGGTGAACCCTGATATACTTTTATCACACGTTGGTTTAGACAGAAAAAAACTACAAGATGCCAATAGCTTTGTGCAGTATCAGCAACTCATTCAACTGTTAGAGACCACGGCGAAAGAACTAAACCTGCCCTATTTTGGGTTAGAATTAGGGCGTTGGCAAAGCTTGAACATTTTGGGCTCTGTTGGTTATTTGGTGGGTAATTGCGACACCCTTGAATTGGCACTTAAAAATTTAACTAAGTATTATCACATTCATCAAAATAGCGCTGATTTACTCCTTGAAGTAGACCAAAACTATGTAAAACTATCATTTTTAGTTCGTAGTAGCTTAAAAGTGAGTGTCTATCATGGCGCTGATCTAGCCCTGAGTGTTGGGGTTAATTTATTAAAGAAACTAACCGATGATCAAATAAAACTGCACCGTTTGGAACTTCCCCATAGTGGTAATGAAAATCCGAGTGTTTATCGCCAAGCATTAGGTCAAGTTCCTGTGTTTAATTGTGCACACACAGCAGTCGTGTTTGAAAAAAAATACCTTAAACTCGCTATTAAGAACTCAGATAAGCAGTTGTTTTCTATACTCAGCCAACAGCTTGGGCTGATTCAAAACACCAAACGTGAAAATATCTCAGATCATGTTGAAGTGATGATCAAGCAGTACTTACTACACGAGGAGTTTGGGGTAAACCTTGTAGCCGAAAAGTTATCGATGAGTACCCGTAGCTTACAGCGCCACTTAACAAAGCATGGCACAACGTTTCGTGAATTAGTCGATGATGTACGCTGTCATTTGGCACATCAATATTTAATTGAATCTAGCCTCACTTTATCAAACATATCAGATATCTTGAGCTTTTCTAATTACAGCGAATTTACTCGATCTTTTAAACGTTGGTATGGTATTCCACCTAGAGATTACCGCAAGTTTCATTCCCATTAATGGCGTAAAAAGTCAAAAACAAGTCGTTTAAAGCTAAGTTTCACGTTAACAAATTGTATATATTCATTAGTCAAACAAGCTAAGGAATAACCATGAACACACATGATAACCTCACGCAATTAATTGAGCATAGTTGTAAGACTTATGCTGACTTTCCTGCCTACACAAGTGTGGGAAGAACATTCACTTTTTCTCAAGTAGAACAACAATCTCGCTATTTAGCCCAGTGGTTTCAACAGCAAAGTGGTCTTGTTGCAGGAGACAGAATTGCTATTCAACTACCTAATATTGTTGATTACCCTATCGTAACTTATGCAGCATTTCGTGCAGGATTAATCGTAGTCAATACCAACCCGCTTTATACTGCCCGTGAAATGCTACACCAGTTTAATGATGCAGATGTAAAAGCCATTGTTATTCTTGATGCCCTTAGCGAAAAATTAGCAACAATTATTAATGATACATCCATTAAAACCGTTATTGTTGCAGCCGCTTTAGCTGAGCCAGCATTACAAGAGAATCAATTTTCGTTAAACGAACTCATTCGCCAAGGTGAAAGACTTGCCCCTCTTGACGCTCATCAAGCAAGTCGTGACGATATTGCTGTTTTACAATACACCGGCGGTACCACAGGAGTTGCCAAAGCAGCGATGCTTAGTCATGGCAACATCTTAGCCAATGCCGAGCAAATGAATGAGCGCTTTGACAACATTTTAACGCCTGGTCAAGAAACCGGTATTTGCCCGCTTCCGCTTTATCATATATACGCCTTTACGGTGAACATGGTTAGCTTATTTGCCATGGGGCAGTTTAATGTACTTATTCCAAACCCTCGTGATTTAGATGCCTTAGTTAAGCAAATCGAACCTTTTGATATTAATTACTTTTCAGGGATTAACACCTTGTTTATTGGTCTGTGTATGCACCCAAGGTTTAGGGCACTGAATTTTTCAAACCTAAAAATGACCGTGTCAGGAGGAGCAGCTTTAACGCATGCTGCAGCTGATGCGTGGATGAGCACCACAGGTTGTACAATCACAGAAGGCTATGGCTTATCAGAAACCTCGCCTGTTGTGACATTAAACGATTTTCAAAATGAAGAAATTGGCAGCATTGGCCTCCCACTATCAAACACCACCGTGGAAATTTGGGATGAAAACGACGAGCCCGTTGCAGACGGTGAGTCTGGCGAGATAGTTGTTAAAGGCCCGCAAGTAATGATGGGCTACTGGCAACGCCAAGATGAAACCGATAAATGCATGAAACGTGGTTTTTTCAAAACCGGTGATGTGGGTCTGAAGCTACCAAGTGGTAATTACAAAATTGTAGACCGATTAAAAGACATGATTATTGTCTCTGGTTTTAACGTGTACCCTAACGAAGTTGAAAACATACTTTGTCAGCATCCGGCTATCTGCGAAGCGGCTGTTATTGGTGCAAAAGATGAAAAAACCGGTGAGCGTGTGTGTGCCTACATTACTTTAAAAGAGCAGGTTGATGAACAACAAGTGAGTGACTACTGCCGCGAAAACTTAAGTGCTTATAAGGTGCCTAAATCAATCATTTTTATGGAACAATTGCCTAAATCGACGGTTGGCAAAATTCTACGTCGAGAGTTACGTCAGCAATAAAGCGATCGTTTTAGCCGCCTAACTGGTATAAAATAACTACGAGTTATTTTATACCAGTTAGGTAGTTTAAAGGTCATTATGGAAAAGTTTATTAATCACATTCAACTTGGTTACTTAGGTTTACTGCCTTTTTTAGGCTGTGTAGGCTGGCCGCTTATAGCAGGTAGTAATGCTGTTAACTTAGACTTTTTCACTTTTTATAGCATCGCCATTTTAGCCTTTATGGCTGGTAATTTATGGCATGCAGGCCAGCAAACGCATGCTGATGCCATTAAAGCAATTATTCCTATCTTACCGATTGGTTTTTTAAGCTTTTTACCGTCAAGCTGGATACTGGCTTGGCTTGCTGCGAGCTTTTGGCTCGTGCTGTTGTTTGAGAAAAGCACACCGCAGTGGCAAACCTATCACGTTGATTATCAAAAAATGCGATTCGTTTTAACCTCGGTTGTGTTTGTATGCCACATATTTGTAATTGGCATGAGTATCTATCCTGAGTAGCCCTTTTCTTGCGTTTGCGGTAACATCCGCGGCTCAGTTTTTTAAGGACTTGCTATGATAGATCAACTGCGCGCTAAACTAGATCACTTAGGTGAAAATTACGTAGAAAAAAACGCTCACTTTAAAATAAAAGTGATCCCATTTTTTTGTGCAATTCACATCAAAAAAGATCATAAAAACCAAGGCAATTTAAAGCTATACTCAAATCAGCTGATTGAAATATTTTTAGCAATCATGTTTTTATTATTCGGCTTAATGCTTTTTGATACAGATGCAGGCTTTACCCATGGCCCTATTCATATCGTTATTGCTGTTTTAATTAGTTTCAATCTAATTTTTAAGCAAATAGCCATAGAAGGCCTTAAAACTCGCTTAGCCCTTTGCCCTAAAATTTCAGTTGAAACAGCGCCAGAACAAGGCAAATAACCCCATGTATTTAGACCCTAGTTGGCGCATATTAACGGTAGGCGATGGTGATTTATCATTTTCACACTCTGTTGCTCGTTATATAAAACCAGCCAAGCTTGTTGCTTCAACTTATGATGATGCAAACACCATAGAACAAAAATATGCCGACAATGCACTTAGCGCCTTGCAACAACTTAATATTGAAACACTCACTGAGTTTGATGTAACAAGGCCAGACTCATGGCAGCGCTTAGATGGCGCTTGTTTCGATGTGGTTATTTTTCAATTTCCGCTGATACCTGCATTTAAAGGTGAAGCCGCATTTAAAGCACACACCCAACAAGGGGGTATGAATGTATTAAACCGTGCTTTGTTGCATCGCTACCTAGACTACGCTAGCCAGTTTGCATTAGATAAAAACGGCCCGATGTTATGTTACATCACCTCTAAAGATGTAAAACCTTACCGCGAATGGAATATTGAGGGCAGCTTAAATCAAGGGCTTAATTGCCAATACCTTGGCCAAATGCCATTCGATATTAGCGTGTTTCCGGGCTATAAAATTCGCAATGTTGATCGCGATAAACACGTTAAAGATACTAGCGGCATTACCTATGTATTTAGCGAAAAAACTAACAATGAAATTACCCCTAAGCTTAGTTTTCCTGCTTATTTAGGTGAAAAATACTGTGCATTATGCCGCGTTGGCCCTTATATGGCCCAAGAAGATGAAGACAAACATTTGTTAAGCAAAAAACATAAACAAATGGAAAAATTTGAACAGAATTGGCAAGCATGGCTTGTACAATACAGCGAGGAGTAACCATGAACTTTGTGATTGTAGGTACCAATTTTATAAGCGATACACTACTGAGTGCAGCTAAAGAAATTGAACATTTCTCCTTATATGGTGTGTGCTCTCGAGAGCAGCAAACAGGCGAGGCTTTCCTTATAAAGCACGATGCTCAAAACGCTAAAGTGTTTACCAATATTGAGCAAGTATGCGAAGACCCATTAGTCGATGCCGTCTACATTGCTGCACCAAATAGCTTACATAAAGACTATGCTGTAATGTGTTTAAAAGCTGGTAAACATGTTTTAGGTGAAAAGCCTTCGGCTGCTAATAGCAAAGAGCTTGAGGCCATCGTGCAAGCAGCAAAAACACATCAACGCTTATACATGGAAGCGATGATGACTACCCATTTACCAAACTTTGCACGCTTAAAAAGTGCCATGGCAAAGATAGGCACGCCACGCAAATATATTGGCCAATATAGTCAGTACTCATCGCGTTACGATAAATATAAAAACGGCGAACGCCCAAATACCTTCTTGCCAGAATTTGCTAACGGTGCATTAGTCGATTTAGGTATTTATCCGCTGTATATTTTACTCGCATTATGGGGCGCGCCTCAGAGTGTAAAAGCCAGTGGAGTGTTACTTGAAACCGGTGTTGATGGGGCTGGCGATGTGCTTTTGAATTACGCTGATAAGCAAGCGGTGATCAGCTATTCGAAAATCTCTCAAGGCGATAATTTTACTGAAATTCAAGGTGAGAAAGGCCGAATACGTATTGAAGCGGTGTCATTATTAAAGCGCATGCAATTTATTGGTAACGATGGCACGGTTGAAGAACTGTCTGAGCCATTTGATGATCATTTTATGCGCCATGAGGTCAGCCACTTTATTCAAGCTGCGAATGCAGGACAAATTGAGTCATCTGTTAATACTCATACACTGTCAAAACAAGTTATGGCTGTACTTGATGAAGCACGAAATCAGCTTGGCGTCGTGTATCCAGCAGACCAATAAATGCATTACTCAAGGGTGGTTGACTCTGCCCTTTTCATTTTCAACATAAGCTTAAATGACCACCTCTAAATAACTTACCCGTAATTTTTATTGAATCAAAAATTTTGTACTATGGTTAATAGTACTTACTTTCAATATGAAGGGTAATACTTTGACTATACGCTTTTTACTCAGAACCGTTTTCGCAGCAACCATTACCCTTGCAGCCGGACTTCTCTTCATTATTTTATTTTTACAATCAGGCCAAGATGAGAGTATGGAGTCGGCTCAACAGCGTTATGAGCTAAGCCATCTTGCTCAGTTTTCATCTTCAAATTCGATTCGCCTTACTGAGCTTGCTCGTCAACATGTCGTAACCTTAGATCCTCGCTATGAAGTTGAATACCATCATCTTGTTGACCAAATTCAAGGAAAAGCAGCTTGGCTCAATGGTCAGAAAAAAAACTATGTGCAGCGCTTAAAAGCCTTTAATGTCGCTACCGATGATTTGGCTTTATTACAAAAATCCAACGACTTATCACTCAAACTAGTCGAAACAGAAGAAAAAGCATTTAGCTTAGTCAGTGATTTACTTGGTCGAGATACTAACAACTTAACCGTCAGCGAGCATAAAAGATGGGTGCAAGCTATTACGCTTTTAACCAACGATGCTTACATGGCCGAAGTTGAGAAAATTCAGCAGCCTGTACAGGCCTTTTTAAATTCAATTGAGGGAAAAAGTGCAGCAGAGGTAAAAAATAATCATGACCGTGTGGTAACTTTAAGCCTAGTTAGCACCGCTTTAGTTCTAACCATCATTGCTACCTTGATAGTGTGTTATTGGCAATTAGAGAAAAAAGTGATTAAAGCAACTCATGCTTTAATTAATGAGGCCAAGCGTATCTCTGAAGGAGATCTCTCTCGCTATATTGACCATAAAGCTGATGATGAAATAGGCCAACTTGCGGTCAGCTTCAACATTATGGTTGATAAGCTCTCCCAGCTTCTAAAAGAAATACATAATCAATCAGAGCAAGCACAAGTGGCGGCGAAAAGTTTAGATGAAATATCACAGCAAGCTAAAACACTCAATGATATTCAAAGCCAAGCTATTGAGGTAATTTCAAGCTCAGTCTATGAAAACTCAACGGCCGTAAAAGAGGTTTCTCAAAACTGTGCAGAAGCGGCAAGCAGTGCCACCGCTGCTAATCAAAAAACCAAAGAAGGCCTACAGGTTGTCCAACAAGGGGTAAGCTCTGTTGAGTCAGTGGCCGACACCTTAACCAAATCGCTAACAGATCTTAATCAGCTGGAAGCCTCAGTAAATGAAGTCACTGCTATTTTAAGTGTAATAAGTAACATTGCCGAACAAACTAATTTACTAGCACTGAATGCTGCAATCGAAGCCGCAAGAGCGGGTGAACAAGGCAGAGGGTTTGCAGTGGTTGCTGATGAAGTAAGAACATTGGCTAGCCGCACACAGAGCTCAACCCTTGAGATCCAAGATAAAATTGACTCATTACAATCTGCAACCAATGCAGTAACGCAAAGGATCCGTTCAAGCGATGCGCAAATTAAAGAGGCGGTGCTCAATTCAGAAAAAGTAGGCCATATGCTTGATGAAATTAGCCTTCAAGCAAAAGCGATTTCTGATGCCAATATGACCATAGCTTCTGCATCTGAGCAGCAATCTCAAGTGACCGAAGAAATAGCCCAGCGCTTAAACGAAGTCCAAGATACAAGTCGTCAGTCGCAGCAACAAACACAAAGTATTTCAGATTCTTCAAGCAAATTGGCTAACTTAGCAAATAACTTAAACGGGCAGATTAACCGCTTTAAATTGGGCTAGTCGCTGGTTCTCCTCAGCGACTAGCGATTAGTTTATTTAAAATCGGTAAGTAACAGATGCACCGATTGTTTGTGGGTTTACAACTGCAACGTAGCCTTGTGGGTAACGGCCACTAGCAGGCTCTTTTGCAGTATACGCCTCTTCATCTAAGGCGTTGTTGATGAAAGCACTGATCAGCCACTGTTCGGTATCGTAGCTCATCGATAAACGCGTAATGGTGTAATCACCTGCAACGCGCTCTTCAGTGTTGGTTAAATCGCCATAAAACTCATCAACATAATTAGCACTTAAATTTACTTTTAAACTATCAGTAAACCAGTGAGATACACCCAAACTCGCGGTTAACTCCGGCGCAGAATTTAGTTCATTGCCAACGGCTTCTGGGAACGCAATTGATTCATCTATTTTAGTTTTCAATAAACCAAAACCGCCATGTAATTGCCACTGTTCGCCCAGCATGCTGTAAGCTTCAACTTCTAAACCATAGCTATGGGCATCTTCAATATTAGTGATTTTACGCTCAGAGCTTAGCGCTTGATAACCGTTGAAGTTGTTGTAAAACACGTTGGCACTAATATTAATATCGCCATTATTTAAAACGCTGCGTGAGCCAATTTCATAGGTATTAACCGTTTCTTCATCGTAGTAGTAATAATCTTCTGCGGTAAAATCAAGGGCGCCGCCCCCTGCATTGTAACCACGACGAGCACTAGCAAATAAAGTCGTTTCGTCGCTAATATCATATTGAATCGCGAGCTTTGGTAAACGCAGTGTGTGAGAGTTATCAAGTTGTTCAACCAGCATATCACCGCGAAATGCCATATTAAAATTACGTAATTGTTCTTCACGCTCAATGCGCAGACCCGCTGTTAATGTGAAATCGCGACTTAAGTTAAAGCTTGTTTCACCATATATTGCCGTCGATTTACTACTATCGTCACCGTAATAATTAGTCGCTCCAACACTTTCAAAGTCTTGGTCGCGGTCAAAATAGGCAAGACCCACAAAACCAGAGTAAAAATCATTGCTTAAACCAAAGTTCAATTTGGTATCGACAGTGATGTTACTCTCATCCATTGATACATCAGATTCTGCGCTTTCAAGTGGCTCATATGCTTCAAAGCCCCATTTGTAATCCATATAAGCAACTAAAACATCTAGCGAAAAATCATCGTTAATTTTGTAATCAACATTCACTTGCGTGGTGTCAGATTCAGTATCCATAATACGTTGATATAGTGGCTCATAATCAAATGGCTCATCCGCTAAAAAGTACTTACGACCCGAGTTACCCTCTTCACTATAAGTTGAATATGTTAGCTGTACTGATAAATCTTGGCTTGGTGTGTAAAGTAATTTAGCGCGTGTGCTACTGGTATTTAACTTGTTTAATTCACGATCAGTTGGGTTTGTTTCGTATACCGGCGGATTTGAAAATGTTTCGCCATCAACGTACTGAGTTGATAAACGAAATGCTAATACATCTTCAACTAACGCTCCTGATACCACTGCGGCAGTGTCTAGGTAGCTATCTTGGTTGCGATAACCGACGCGCACAGCGCCTTCAAAATCTTGAGTTGGCGCTTTAGTTGTCATGTAGACAGCACCCGCAATACTATTACGACCATTGCTGGTTGATTGCGGCCCTCGGTAAACCTCAATTTGTTCTACATCCCACAGACCCGTATCACCAGTTAAATCAGCTACAAACGGCTGGCTTACACCATCAATCAAGGTTGAGACACGAGCCTTTGAACCACCACTAAATGAGTTAAAGCCCGTTGCGCCACCATTACCAGACACACCTCGCATATCTGGCACCGAGCCCGTTAACACAACAACGTTCGCCATTTCTGACAGTGCTTCAGATATCGATGCAAGTTGGCCGTTTTCTAATAGCGACTTATCAACAACTGCCACTGACGACATCGTCTCTTTAAGTGACTTCTCAGTTTTTTCACCTGTAACAACAATGGTATCCATTGATTTTCGACTGTTTTGATCGTCGTCGGCCCACGCTGAGCCTTGCGTAACAAGTAATGATGCAAGCATAACTTTGGTGAGTGAATTAAGTTTAAATGCTGTAGCCAATGTCCTTTCCCCGTAAGAGATTATTAGAATTAAACAAATTGAGTTTGATAAAAAAGCGCTAGGAAATTAACACAAGCTTAATGATATTGCAATTGAGTTTAGTTATCATTTACAATGAGATTTAATATCAACTACAACTATAATCTCATGCTCATTTTTACTGTTACTTTGCTTATCTTTTTCGCTGTCAGTATTTTATATTGCACCAGAAAACAGCAGCGATTCTTAAAAAAACCAATTAAAAAACAATGGCGATTACTTTCAATTGCGTTAACTATTTGCGCATCAATACTTGCCCTTCAACAATTCTCAGTCACAGCGGCCGTGTTCTACATCATCTTTAGTGTGATGCTAATGTTGATGCTGCTCCCTTTTGCGAGCCTGCTGCGAAGAAAAGGATAACTCATGACAAGTTCAGCTAAACGCCAACCAACTTGGTTAGGGAAAACGCTAGCAGGTGCAATTTTAGGGTTAGCACTTTCATTTATTTTCGTTGCTTTTTTTGCTTGGTATGGCCCTGGAGGCATTGATGCTCGCGATAAAGTGCAATTTAACATGTGGATGATCACGCCGGTTTGGCTAACCATTTTTAGTTTTAGTTATTTGTTCAACTCAGCAAAACAAGCTTGGCTTGTACTTGGTGGGTTAACTGTGCTGCTTTATGGCGTATTTTTTATGCTAAGGAACGCATTATGAAAGTCAGATCGGATATTCTTCGCACCTATCAAGGAGTACACACATGGACAGGCATCATTGCAGGTTTAGTGCTATTCATAGGTTTTTATGCTGGCAGCTTGACCATGTTCAAACACGAAATCCAGCAATGGGCTGCCCCCATTCAAGCTCCTAAAGTCACCAGCTCTAATTATGACTACCAAACGCTGGTAGATACGGCAATTAATGAGCAAGGCGAACAACTTGCTAAAGGCTTTAACCTTGATTTACATACCCAAGATGCACCTCTTTCGTGGTATATCAAAGGCAATGCCCGAGGCATGGAGCTTGATAAACAACTGAACTTCGCCCACCTAAATGCTGATGGCAGTTTAAACGTCAGCGTACAAACCGAAAATGAACTTGCTGATTTAGTTGATTATTTACACCGTACAGCAGGCTTTATAGGCGAAATTGGTCATGATCAATCAGGGGTGTATATTCTTGGTATTGCCTGTATTTTGTATTTTTTAGCTTTGGTCTCAGGAGTGATTATTTTACTGCCGACATTAGTTAAAACTTTTTTTGCACTGCGAAAAGAAAAAGGGCCTAGTCGACTCTGGCTCGATAGCCATAACCTTGTCGGTATAGCGAGTTTACCGTTTCATTTAGTCATTGCTTTTACCGTGGTGGTGTTTGCATTTCATGACTTTATTTATGGAGGTTTATCGCAATTTTATGATGGTAAGCCGCTATTTCAGCGCCCTACGCCTGCGGCGCAAAGTTTTCATATTGAAAACTTGCCACGCATTGATGAGCAAGTACTCGCAGCGAAAAACTATGCCCCCGGCTATGAGCCAATCCATATTCGCTATAGTAATTTAAATTCAGCATCACCTTCTGCGGTGTTTATGATGAGTAACAATAATGCGGTAGTGCGTGGACCAGATACTGATTATTTATTTATGAACCCGTACACACTAGAAATGGTTAACTCAAGCTACCCGCAAGGCGAAGATGCAGTGTGGGGTAACATGGTTGCCAGTATTTTCTCACTCCATTTTGGCACCTATGGAGGAGACTGGGGTCGTTGGGGTTACTTCATTATGGGATTACTTGGCGCCTTTTTATTCTATTCAGGTAATTTATTGTGGATAGACAAACGCTTCAAAAAAGATCCTAATAAACGCAGTACCTTGTTTATGGCAAAACTCACCATTGGCGTTTGTTTAGGGTCTATGATTGCCGTTGCTTTTACACTCGTCGCTGCCAAATGGCTACCTGCATTTGTTAGCAACACAAACTACGCTACCCTATACAGTTACTATGCAGCCTTTTTTGTTTTTGTAATATATAGCTTCTTAAAACCTGTGCAAAAGGCAACCACGGTTGGGTTTTATTTACTCGCAAGTCTGTGTGCATTAATGGTGTTATCTACGCTAGTAAAACTTGCCAGCGACACCAATTCACTATTTTACTCAAGCTATTTAGTTGATATTGTCGCTGCTATTTTTGCGGCTACTTTCTTTAAAGTGGCAAAACGCCAGCAGCAAAAACAGGCCACGCAAACCATCATGCCGACCTTTGAACAAGCAGGACAAAGTTAAGCACTCTCTTTATGGGTATCAAAGCAATTTGATACCCATAATTTTGCTTTATCGAAAATCTGTGTCCGTTTAACGAAAAACATTTCTTCTCCCTCAAAACATCAGTAGAATCGCCGCAAACTTGAACTATTAACTTTCATAAGGACAGTGATGCAGCGCACCATTCCACCGTTTTTTATTGCTGTTATTTGCGTGCTTCTTGCAATGGTTACCATTCAATCTGGTGCCTCTGTTGCAAAGCAATTATTCCCTTTAATAGGCCCTGAAGGTACCACAGCACTTCGATTAGGTTTTTCAGCTGCTATTTTGTGCCTGGTTTTTAAGCCTTGGCGAGCTTTTCCGCCGATAGGGCAACGCATGCCGATCATCGTTTATGGACTGAGTTTAGGTGGCATGAATATCCTGTTCTATTACGCGATTGAGCGCATTCCTTTAGGCATTGGTGTTGCTCTGGAGTTTACTGGCCCCCTTGCTGTTGCCCTACTTTCATCTCGTAAAAAGCGCGATCTGTTTTGGGTAGCCTGCGCCATTGTTGGCATTATTTTATTGCTACCTGACATGAAAGGCGAAGACAGCCTCGATCCTGTGGGCGTGATCTTAGCCCTTGCAGCAGGTGCATGTTGGGCGTTTTATATATTGTTTGGCAAAAAAACTGGAAACCAAGGCTCTGGCGGGATGACTGTAGCCATGGGGATGAGCGTCGCCGCGATTGTGCTTGTGCCTTACGGCGCCGTTTCGCAAGGCGCTGCATTATTGAGTTGGGAAGTATTACCACTTGGTATTTTAGTGGCTATTATGTCTAGCGCACTACCCTATACGTTAGAAATGGTGGCACTTCGCAATATGCCCGCACAAGGCTTTAGCATCATGATGAGTTTAGAGCCTGCGATCGCAGCATTGGCTGGTTTTATAATTCTCTCTGAATTTTTAAGTGTATGGCAATGGCTGGCCATTTTATTAGTGATTACCGCCTCGGTTGGCAGTTCGATGTCGAGTGATTCACAAGATCAGAAAAGTCAGAAAAACAGCTAATTTAACATTAAACATGCATTTTTTAGTACTTAAAGATTAAATTTCAGACTTAAAAACAGCTTTTATCGGCATTCGTAAAGTGAGAGTTCTCACTATAATGCTCACTATTAATACAAAGTGGTCTTATCTCTTTGTGTCGCTAGAAACCTAACAGTGGGATTTACTTATGTCGATAAAAGCCAAATTATTTCTATCAACCCTAGCTCTTTCAAGTAGCTTTTTGACTTCTTATGCAGTCGCTAATAGCTGTCAAGGGGAATTAGTAGCAATGAATGCCGGCAGAGGCGAATTAGGTGTTGTATTCGGTCTCGATGAATTGCAAAAAACCGCTAGAGCAGACTCTGTTGCAAAATTTAGTTCTGCTGCAATTGCATATGACGAAACAACTAACCGCACTTATTATGTGTCTTCACCTATTCCACTTGAATTCAAAGTAGATGTTAGCCACCTTGATATCAGTGATGAGCAATTTCCAAGTTTACCTATTAGAGGTGATAAATATAAATACAGTCGCTTAGCCTATTTTGATCACGCAACAGGCGAGCATGTTGTTGTAGGTAAGACTAAATCAGTTTTCGGTATGGCATACGCTTCAGATACTGATTCATTTTTTGCAGTGAGCTTCTCAAAGCTATATCGCATAGACAAATACACTGGCGAAGAAACTGTACTAGCTGACTTCAGTGGTGTTGATGGCTTAAGCCGCGCTGATTTAGTCGTTAAAAATGGTGAACTTTTATTAGTAACAGCGACTTCGGTATATAGCATTGATCGTAATGACTATTCATATACTAAATTAGCCAATCACAACCTTGTTAATGTCACAGGTGCAACATTAAGCCAAAAAGGTGACGTTTTAATCAGTCGTGTAATTATCAATGATCATGGTGATCAAAACGAATCTAAACTTTATAAACTTAGCCCTTATTCAGGAAAAACTTGCCTTGTTGCAACCTTGCCGATTCACATCAGTGACTTAACAACAAACACATTAAACTCAACAAGTTGTTACACTGAAGCACCTTGCGCTATTGCAAATGATGGCATTCCTTACTACTCAGAAACAGTTAATAACCAACTAGGTGGTGAATGGCAGTCATTTGATTTTCAAGATCAGTATTTTACAAAACCAGCAGTGTTTTCATCAGCAGTAACCGTGCATGATGAAAATGGTGGTGTTATTCGTTTAAAGAATATTGAAACGAATAGCTCTGAGATTTCATTCCAGAATTGGCAATATTTAAACACAAAACATGACGAAACTGAGTCTTTTGACTTTTTAACAATGAATGAAGGTCGCTATACAATGAGCGACGGTACAATTGTTGAAATTGGTAGTTTTAGCTTGTCTAACTCTAGAAAGTTTACAGATGTTGTATTTACGGAAGCATTTAGCGCAAAACCTTACGTCTTTTTGCAAATTCAAACCTACAATGGCGGACACAGTGCCTATACGCGTGCCAAAAGTTTAGCAACAACAGGCTTTAAAGCAGCATTTTATGAGCAAGAAAGTTTGAATGAAGGTCATGTTCCTGAACGAGTGGCTTATTTTGCAATTTTACCTGGTTCGGGTACTTCGGGCACACTAGAAACAGTTGCAGGTAACAAAGATTACAATCTATACCAAGCCGATATTGATCATGACGGTGGTCAATTAGGCAAGCATTTCTACTTCCTTCAAGAAGAGCAATCTATGGATGAAGAATTACTTCACGCTAAAGAACGAGTACATGTTATGGATATTGAGGAAGTAAGCCTTGCTCAAACTGTTACTGTTCGTGATGAAGACACATATACCCTCCGCAGAAAATAAATACACCTAAATCAAGGCGCCTCTGGGCGTCTTTTTCATGCCTTAAATTAACTCGCCTTTTCATATACACAAAACTCTTTGACATAATTTGTTACATTTATTTGTATTAACATATCACTTTTGCGATAAATGGTGATGATAACTATTATCAGTTGTGATAACTTACCCGCCGATTGTTTCCTTATTAAAAACAATAACCCTATAAAAATTTGCTAAATAACACGCGGAGATAAAAATGAAGTTCACTCAGTTGCCTATTGCAACCGCTATTCTTTGTGCATTGTACCCTCAAATCAGTTTTGCAGAACAAACGACTGACATAGAGGCCAATGTCGAAAAAATCGAAATTGTTGGCATACGTCAGAACCGTATTAGTGAAGGCGCGACAGGTTTAGCACTCGAAATTGATGAAACTCCGCAATCAATTAGTGTGATCTCTGCTGAGCAATTAAAAAATTACTCTGCTTTTAACGTCAATGATGCTTTACGCTTAGCACCTGGTATCAATGTTGAAGAATGGGAAACTAACCGTACTAACTATACATCACGTGGTTTTGAAATTAAGAATACACAAATCGACGGGGTTGGCTTACCGAATGACTGGGGTATTGTCACTGGCGCAATGGAAGCGTACGGCTATGAAAAAATTGAAGTTATTCGTGGTGCTAATGGCTTACTTACTGGTGTAGGTAATGCTTCGGGTACGCTTAACTATGTGCGCAAACGCCCTAAAAACGAAAACGGCGGCGAAATCGGTGTCTCTGTTGGCTCTTGGGATTTTAAACGTTTACAAGCTGACTATTCACTATTATTAACCGAATCAGGTAGTTGGGCTGCACGCTTTGTGGCTGCCGCAGAAGATAAAGAGTCATATCTGGATGGACTTGAGAACAACCGCGAGTTTTTCTCTGCGGTAGTAGATGGTCAGCTTACAGATAACTCAACGGTTACTATTGGTTATTCATATCAAGATGCAGACACCGATGGCAATACTTGGGGCGGCCTTGTTTATAACTACACAGATGGCACACAAGCTAAATGGGACGAAAGCGACACAACCACCCAAGAATGGACAATGTGGGACACCATTAACACCTCTGCATTTGTTGAATACAACTATGTCTTTGCAAACGCGTGGCAACTTCAAGCGAGCTACAACTTCCGTGGTTTTGAAGAGCAAGACAAACTATTTTATGCCAGTGGCAGCATTGATAAAGACACCAATCTTGGCCTAAGTGGTTGGCCGGGTCGTTACGACAGTGAAGTAGATGCTGATTTATTTGAAATCAAAGCATTTGGTGCCTTTGAATTGTTTGGTAAAGAGCACCAAGCAAGCTTTGGGGTAAGCCATGCAAAAAGTGATGATGTGATGTATCAACACCCGTTTGATTTTGACAATACACCAGCTTATGGACCAACGCCTGCGTTCCCGTACGATTTAGATGCGATTCCAGAACCGGATTGGTTAACGCCGGTTCTTTATTCGGATATTGAACAAAAGCTAACCCGTTACTTTGGCTCTGCTCAGTTAAATATTACTGATAAATTATTTACCGTGGTTGGTTTTAACGCTATTGAATTTGAACGCTCAGGCATGAATGCCGGTGCATCTATCGATAATGACGAGAGCGAAACAAGCCCATATATCGGCTTTACCTATAAGTTAAACGATGATTTAAACTTATATGCTAGTTACTCAGATATTTATCAGCCGCAAGAACAAGCTGATTACAACGGCCAATACTTAGCACCGACTAAAGGCACTAACTTTGAAACCGGTGTTAAGGCTTCTTGGTTTGATGATGCCCTAATGACAACATTTGCTTATTTTACTGCTGAGCAAGATAACTTTGCGCAATATGCGGGCCTCACTGAAGATGGTATTTATTACTATGAAGGCGTGTCTATTGAGTCAGAAGGCTATGAATTTGAAGTGACAGGTAAAATCACCGACGCTATGAATATCGTTGCATCTTATACGCATATTGATGTAACAGATGAAAATGGTGATGACACTAATAAATGGGCACCTCGCGATGTTGTCGGTGTAACAGTGGATTATGCACTAACAGATGCAGTGGTGGTTGGTTTAAATGGCCGTTGGCAATCTAAAATTGAAAGCACTGATTACAATGTTAAGCAAGGTAGTTACGCCCTGCTAAACGCCTTCGCGCGTTGGAATATTAATGACCAAGTTGCAGTACAGGCTAACGTTAATAATATTACTGATGAGCAATACATCAATAGCTTACAAACCGTGGGTTATTATGGCGCACCAACAAACGGTAGCCTCACCCTGACTTATAAGTTTTAAACCTTATTTAGAACAGTGTCGTCTTCGTAGGCGACACTTATCTATCTGTCAGTCAAACTATAGTTGTTAAAGCTATCAATACACGGGACTAACTCCGCAAGATTATGCTTTTGATTATAGTTGTGCAGAAAGCCTATTACTTCACAGCCACTTGCTTGTGCTGCAATTACTCCAGACCTAGAATCTTCAAAAATAATGGCTTGTTTACTGGTTATAGCTAATTTTTTTAATGCGAGTTGATACGCTTCTGGGTGAGGCTTTAAATTTGTCACTTGTTCATTAGTAATTATCACATCAAAAACATCCTCTAAATTTATTAATGATAAAACAGTATCGACCATCCACTGCGACGCTGAGGTTACTAAGGCACATTTTTTTTCATTTTTCTTAACATCGTTTAAGAGCTTTTTAGCTCCATTATTTAATTTTAGCTCTGCTCTCAATAACGTTTTGTAGTTTTTTTCAAAGCACGGGTTGAAGCTTTCTGGTACTTTGCTAATTTTTGCGTGGCTAAAAATATATTCAAGTACAGCTTGCCAACTTTGCCCCATTACTTCTTTATATATTTCAGCTTTGATTTTTACGTTAAATTCTAAGCATGTCATTGCTAAAGCTTTTGCTTTAAGCGGCTCAGAATTAACCAATGTGCCATCCATATCAAAAAGATACCCTTCATAGTTTTGCATTGATTGCTCCGGTTTTATTATTGCCAATTACTAAAATTTAGAATCAGTTTGTGTATTGAAAAGTCCACTACCTATCAGCACTTTCAGTTATTTATAAAAGCAAATTGACAAGATTAGCTTAGGTATGTAATTTACCAATTATAATTATTGTTTTACCAGAAAACTTACCAATTAATAAGCGTTCTTCGCATTAGTTATCTAAGACTCAAAATCGTTTTTATAGATATGACTAATTTGAAGATCGGGAGAGATATAATGAAAAGACGGAGACGTTTTTGGACCGTTGTTGATAAATTAGAGTCTCAGATAGATCGTGGGATCTACCCTGTAGGGAGTCGCTTACCTGCAGAACGCGAATTAGCCGACACTCATCAAGTAAGCCGACCAACAATACGTGAAGCAATTATCGCGTTAGAAGTTCGTGGCCGTGTAGAAGTTAAAACTGGCTCTGGTGTATTTGTTACCGATAACTGCAAAGTAGAGACTGTAGATCAACCAATCAGTGCATTTGAGCTAACCCAAGCTCGTGCTTTGGTTGAAGCTGAAGCAGCAGCATTAGCAGCTGCGACAATTCAAGAACCAGAACTTGCTGCGCTAAAGCAAAGTTTAGAAGATATGAAAGTGCCCGATATGGCAATTGAAGCTGATCAGCGTTTTCATGAAATTATTGCTAAATCGACTCGAAATAATGCCATTGTGATGTCTATTCAGAACTTATGGAAATTAAGGCGTTCTGAGCCGCAAATAATCGCTGCCTATGAAGATGTTTGTTCGCAAAGTGATGAGCAACGCCTTCAAGAGCACACAAGTATTTACGAGGCAATTGCGAATAAGGATTCATCTGCGGCTCGTAAAGCAATGCACAACCACTTTAATCGTTTAATTAACTCACTATTTGCGGCAAGTGAAAAGAAAGCACTTGAAGAGATCAGAAGAAAAACGAATGAGACTCGTGGTTTGTATTCGATCTCACATTTAACTCAATAAAGATAAGCAGAACTTTAAGGCGGATTCTTTAGAAGTTTCAAGCACCCCTAATTAAATATAAAAAAAGCAAGCTACTCAGCTTGCTTTTTTTCTAAATAGAACTGTTAGAATTTATAACTTACCCCAAATGTAATACGACGGTCAGTTAAACCTTGATAACAAAGTAAAGCCCCTTCATTGACACATGACTGGCTAACTTCTGACTCAGTTAAATTCACCGCTTCAACAGCTAAATTAAGTTGTTCTGTCACATCATAGCTAACACTCGCATTTAATTGTCCACGATCTTCTTGAACAACCGGGAAACCCCATGGATAGCTTGATGTACTACCAAAGTCTTCTGAACGATAACCTTCACGCCACGTGTAGCGGGCACGAGCTGAAAACCCATATTTTTCATAATATAAAGTAAAATTATACGCGTTTTCAGAAAGGTCAATTAATGGCTGCTTAGCAGAAACGGTAATATCTTCAATACCCGTTGTTAATGCGAAAATGGCATTAGCTCTACTCGTAGCCGTATCTATAGCCTCTCCTCCAGAAGACTTTTGATAGGTATAGTTAGCCATGACGCCAAAGCCTGAAGCCCAACCTAAATCATTCTCAAACTCTGACAAGTCATATTGAAATGCCAGTTCTACACCTTGCTGAGTTCGCGTATCTGAATCATTAATCGTAGTTTGTGTTGGCACACAAAGCCTAACCCCTGGTTCCGGGCCAAATACATTAATATCGGCGATCGGATTAAAAGTACCACCTTCTTCACAAACAGGTCCTGTGGTATCACGGTAGCCTGTAGCTGGGTCTTCATAAGGGTCAACTTGTCGAGTTACATGTAAATCTTTTCGTTTTTTATGAAAGTAGCCAACACTCACTAATGCTGAAGGGGCAAAATACCACTCAGTAGAGATGTCAAACGAAGTTACTTCCTCTGGCTCAAGACCTGGGTTGCCAATTGACACCGCGCTGTTCGGACTTGTGCTATATGAAACTGAAGTCGATAGGTCATCGTAATCTGGACGACGAATATCCTTTGACCACCCTAAACGAACAATCACATCCTCAGAGACATTCGCGCTTAGGTTAAGACGCGGTAAAATAAAATCATAATCTGCTTCAGAAACAATTTGCGATACTACTTGGTTCCCTTCATCATCGACAGTGACAGAATTACCTACAGAGGTAATATCTGTCTGTAAATATCGAACACCGATATTACCTCTAAACATTTCATACTCAAAATTAGCTTGTGCATACAAAGCATGAGTAACTTCTTCAATATCAAAAAACGCACTTACTTGTGAAGTTGGCGAGCTGATTGGTGCGCGATCAGAACCGGTAATGGCATTATTAGCCGCAATTGCATCATTTAAAACGCTTAATACGTAGTCTGGATTTGAACCTGCTAATTCAGGGTTAATAAGTAAAAAATCTTTAATGTATAGCTTGCGGCCATCTGCCGCATTAAAATTATCTGGGCCTGCAACTAAAAGTTCTGCGAATAGGTCACCCGATGGGCTGTCAGCCATTTTACGAAGACCAACATTGTTGCGAATTTGGTCTGAAGTACTTGTAGATTTGTTGTAACGATAACCAAAATCAACTGATGTAACGATACCGTCGAGGTAATAAACAAAATCAGTGCGAAATGCATCTTCTTGATTTTCAGTTGTGTCACGACCTTGGTTTACATCGCGTAAGACGACATTTGCAGGGTCGAGTAACTGTGAGCTGGTTGGCGCATTTGCTTCACTTTGGGCAATACCAAAGGATAAAGCACCACCACTTAAGTCATACTCAAAGGGGGTTCCATTTTCATTAGAGTCATTTGTAGCAACATTCGGGTTAATAAAATTCAATGTTGTATTGAAACTTGGAGTCGTTGAATCTGAACGAGATGTAGATGCTTCAACGCTAACAAATAGATCATCTCCTTGCCACTGGCCGCCTAAACGGAAAATCTGACTATCAGTTTGACGTGAGTTTGTATCACTTGAGAATCGAAGATTTGGATCTGCTCCGCCATCTTCTACTGGAATAACGCCCTTTAGAGCAGCCTCAATACTACCAAGGTCTTGACCGTCTAAGGTGCCAAAATGAATCGTTTCAAATTCCGTCGGAACAGATACATTCCTAAGATCACTCACACCAGAAGCCTGAACACGAGAGCTTTCTTGACGGCGATCTTGATCATTTACAACAGCATCAAAGAAAAATTTTGTACTATCATTTGGCGCCCATTCGAGTGTACCTGCAAAGTTTACGGTTTCGGACTCGTAATTATCGTAATCTTGGATCAAGAACTGAATTGGTAGAAAGTCAAATGATTGAGCGCTTTGAGCTCCACTCTCGGCAGCTACAGAGTTATCTCTATCTGCACGAGGTCTAAAAGCCGTGACATCCTGCTCCGCATAACTTGCACTAAAAACAGCACCAAACTCACCACCAGAAGATAGTTCCCAATTATCGCCCCATGATGCTGAGACTCTAGGCTTCATACCATCGGTAGATAAACTACTATCTTCACCTTGAACACGAATTGCAGCAAGTGTTTCATTGAGTTGTAGAGGGCGAATTGTACGTAGATTAATTGTTCCACCTACCGAGCCTTCGATGGTCTTCGCCTCCGGTGACTTAATAACTTCAACAGCAGAAATCATTGAGGCAGACACATCTTCAAAGCTAATGCCCGTGCGACCTGAACCTGAGCCAACAGTAGAGACACCATTTATCTCTGTTCTATTAGCATTAGTTCCCCTAATTTGAACACCTGTACCAACACCTGCTTGGCGAGTAATTTGAACACCAGTAACATTTTCTAGTACTTCAGCTAAGTTCTGATCTGGTAATTTACCTATGTCTACGGCTTGAATAACTTCAACTAAACTGTCCGCTGAGCGCTTTTCCGCTAGTGCGTTAGTAAGTGACTGTCTAATACCTGAGACTTCAATCACTTCAAATTCTTCTTCCGTTTTTGTTTGACTTGGTTCTTGCTGCGCAAATGCAACATTGAGTGTACTTGCTGAGAGTATCGCTAACGTAATACTAGAGAGTGTGTGTTTCATAGTGTTTCCTGTGTATTCAAACGCATGATGTAAATAATTGTTGTTGTAAAATTGCTAACTACCCCACAAAAGGTTAACCAAATAATTACACTCACCACAAAAAAGATCAACCTTTTGGTAATAACTTTATTTAAAAAATATTCAATAAAAATTATTACCAATATTTTTTACAACTAACAAAAACAAACAAGCAGATAAAAAACATAAACTTAAATGGTTTAGGTGTACGTAAAAACACATATCAATAACAATTCACATGTGATCTTCGTGTAAAAACACCTAAAAATTGGTTAACCAATAAGTTAAAACAAAAAAAGAGCGAATATACGCTCTTTTTATACCTATGCGGTCGTAAATAGTATTTTTAACGCAAGAAGCGACTAGTTTTATACCTCAAAATAACATGTCTTAGTGTAGGCTGGTATTATCCATAAATAATAGGTTAATACTTAAATATCACTCCAGTAAATAAGTGAGGACCATATTTATTTACGACACCATGGTTGCCTTAGTTAATTGTGTCTCCATTCTCATCGGTATTATAAGTATAAATACAAGTGCTACCTTCAAACTCAATGTTTGCATCAGCGTAAAAGTAGCCTAAGTTAATTCAACTTCAGTTATCCCAACGATAAATAATGAATGTTTCCAAAAAATACAAAGCGCTTTTATCATTTGGTGGTTTAGTCAGTTCGAATAGACTAACAAGCCCCTAATGCTAATCCGCGAATGAATCCTAACATAACCTACTCTCTAAATTAGTTTATTCAAAAACAGTCTGATTAAACCCTTTTACTTGCTCAGGTGAGCCAATAATTACGGGTACTCGTTGATGTAAATTAGTTGGCATTATCGACATAATTCTCTGCCCTTGAGTAGTGGCTTGTCCCTGTGCATTTTCAATTAACATTGCCAATGGGTTTGCCTCATAAAGTAGTCGTATTTTACCATTCTCATTACCCACTCGGCGATCTGCTGGGTACATAAAAACGCCACCTCGCGTTAAAATCCGGTGTACATCTCCTACCATGGCTGCATTCCAACGCATAGCGCTTTTGTCAAATTGCTCATCAGCGTATAGAAGCTGGTCAAAGTAATGCTGTACCGTAGCATGCCAATAGCGATAATTAGCCATGTTTACAGCAAACTCATTACGTGTATTTGCAACCTGCATCTGCTGTTTTGTTAGCAAAAAGCCTCCATGGGTTAAATCCAAGGTATAGCAGCGAGTTGGTCCGCCCGTACTCATAACCAATAACGTCGATGCTCCATATAAAACATAACCTGCGCATACCTGACTTTCACCAGCCTGTAAGAATTGTTCATCGCTATCAAAGGGAACATCATCACGTTTGCGATAAATAGTAAAAATAGTGCCAATTTGGCCATTAACATCAATATTTGAAGAGCCATCAAGGGGGTCAAAAGCAACGATATATTGGCCTTTAGCGTTACCAGCTACGGCATGATCTTCTTCTTCAGATGCAATAGCCGCAACCGATGCTTCTTCAAGTAACATGTCTTTAAGTAATTGGTTTGCGATTACATCGAGCTTCTTTTGCACCTCACCTTGGATATTTTCATCCAAGGTGGAGCCAAGTACCCCTGCCAACTCTCCCTGACTCACGCGAAAAGCAATTTCTTTACATGCCGCTAAAATAGTTCTGATCAGCATGATCAGCTCAGTCTCGACAGCATCTTCTTTTAATACAGGGATCAATCGTTGCATGGTAAGTACCTATTGATACAATTTAAATCACTAAAACACTGCAATAACCGCGTTGTCATTGCTTGCTCGCCTTGGTACAACCAAACTCTTGGATCATAATACTTTTTGTTTGGTTTATCGTCGCCGTCTGGATTGCCAATTTGACCTTGCAGATAGGCACTATGTTGGCGGTAATAATTTAACACCCCATCCCAACATGCCCATTGTGTATCAGTATCGATATTCATCTTTACCACACCATAGCCTAGCGACTCAGTAATTTTTGCTGGTTCTGAACCGCTACCGCCATGAAAAACAAAGTTCAAACTGTTATGTGGCAAATTAAATTTCTTGGCTACAAACTGCTGAGATTGTTTTAAAATAAGCGGGGTCAATACTACATTACCCGGTTTATACACGCCGTGCACATTGCCAAACGAGGCGGCAATTATAAAATTAGGACTAATTTTACTGAGTCTTTCATAGGCATAAGCAACATCTTCTGGTTGGGTGTAAAGCGCTGAACTATCAAGGTGACTATTATCAACCCCATCTTCTTCGCCCCCAGTACAGCCCAGCTCGATTTCAAGTGTCATTCCTATTTTTGCCATACGAACTAAGTAACGTTCACATGTTTCGATATTTTCCTCTAAGGACTGTTCAGATAAATCAATCATATGAGAGCTAAACAAAGGTTTGCCCGTTTTTGCAAAGTAACGTTCTCCCTCATCTAGTAAGCCATCTATCCAAGGTAGTAATGATTTTGCGGCATGATCTGTGTGCAACATAACTGGCACACCATAATGCGCTGCAACACCATGCACATAGTGCGCGGCACTGACAGCACCTACAACCGCAGCATGTTGCGGTTCCAAGCCACAGTCTTTACCACAGAAAAATTGTGCGCCCCCATTTGATAACTGAATAATAACCGGAGACTGCACCTTTTTTGCAGCTGCCAGTGTTGCATTGATTGATGATGTCCCCACCACATTCACTGCCGGTAAGGCATAGTGGTTCTCTCTAGCATCATCGTATAGTTTTGCAACATCCCTACCAACAACCACCCCTGCTTTAACAGCTGTATCTAACAACGACATTTCAGCCTCCGTTATGCTTTATTCGCTGCAATACATGCATCGGTAATCGCTTGCCAGTTTTGTTGCTCAACCCATTGTTGTTTAGCGACCCACGTGCCTCCTACTGCAATTACATTATCT